>URTZ01000019.1 GCA_900550825.1 uncultured Collinsella sp.
GCGCTCTTGATACCGCGACGACGCAGGCCATCGGCCAGACCGATGGTCGTGGTGGTCTTGCCCTCGCCCGCGGGCGTTGGGTTGATAGCGGTCACGAGGACGAGCTTGGCCTGGTGATCAGTCGGCTCGTTGAGCAGTGAATAGTCGACCTTAGCCTTGTCGAAGCCGTACGGAATAAGGTGCTTAACGTCGACGCCGGCGTTCTTGGCCACCTCGGTAATAGGCAGCGGCGTGACAGAACGTGCGATTTCGATGTCAGTAGGCATGGGCGGTCCTTTCGTTACCGAATGAGAAAAAGACCAATTCAGCATAGCACGGGCGCGCAATAGTAAAACGCCCATAACCGATGAACGGCGATATGTTTACCCAATGTCCGGCGATAGCCCAACAGCACGCCAAAACAAAGCGCCCTAAACGGTAGGTTCAATCCCCAGGTGTTCAAAGGTGCGAAGCGTTGCCTGACGGCCCTGGGGCGTGCGAATCATCAAGCCGCACTGCAGCAGATAGGGCTCATAGACATCCTCGAGCGTGCCCGGGTCCTCGCCCACCGCGCTGGCAAGGGTCGTAAGTCCCACGGCGCGACCGGAGAACGTCTTGGCGAGCGTCTCCAAAATGCGAATATCCATCCAGTCCAGACCGAGCTCGTCGATCTCGAAGAACTCGAGCGCCTGGCGACAGATATCGAGCTCGATGGGGCCGTTGCCGCGCACCTGTGCGTAATCGCGCACGCGCTTGAGCAGACGGTTGGCAAGACGTGGCGTGCCGCGCGAACGCGAGCCGATCTCGAGTGCACTGGGATGGTCGATCGTCACGCCCAGGATAGTCGCC
Source organism: uncultured Collinsella sp. (assembly GCA_900550825.1). Taxonomy (GTDB): domain Bacteria; phylum Actinomycetota; class Coriobacteriia; order Coriobacteriales; family Coriobacteriaceae; genus Collinsella. The sequence continues at coordinate 829 of URTZ01000019.1, forward strand.
GAGCGCGTCACAATCTGCGCGAGCTCCTCGACCGTGTAGTAATCCAGGCGATATGAAATGCCAAAGCGGTCGCGCAACGGGCCGGTCAACATGCCTGAACGGGTCGTTGCCGCCACCAGCGTAAACTTGGGAATATCCAGGCGAATCGAACGTGCGGCCGGGCCTTTACCGATCACGATATCGAGGGCAAAGTCCTCCATCGCGGGATACAGGACCTCCTCGACCGAACGGTTCAGACGGTGGATCTCATCGATAAACAGCACGTCACCCGGCTGCAAGTTAGTCAGGATGGCCGCCAGGTCACCGGTACGCGCAATAGCGGGGCCGCTCGTCGTCTTGATCTGAGCGCCCAGCTCGTTGGCGATAACCGTGGCCAGCGTGGTCTTGCCCAGGCCCGGAGGACCCGAGAAGATCACGTGGTCGAGCGTCTCGCCACGGCTCTGCGCCGCTTCGATCAACACGCGCAGGCTCTGCTTGATGTGCTCCTGGCCGCAGTAATCGTCCAGGCGCTGAGGGCGCAAAGTGCGGTCGACATCGAGATCCTCGGCCGTCAGCTCCGAGCCCACCATGCGCTCGCCGTGCGCCATGGATGCCGCCGGCGAGTTACCGGGCGTCGCCCACAAGTCCTGAGAGTCATCGGCTTCCCACATCACGCATCCATTCCGAGTCGCTTAAGCGCCGCGCCGAGCAAATCCTCGACACGCATATCCTGCCCATCATACCCGCTCAGGGCAACATCGGTCTCCTGCGGGCTAAAGCCCATGGAAAGGAGTGCCGCACGGGCATCGTCGATCGCCGAGGGAGCGGCAGCGGGCACGGGCATCGCAACCTGTCCGGGAATCACGTCGACCGGCACAAAGCCCTTATCCTTGGCAAAGGTGCTCTTGAGTTCCAGGATCAGGCGCTGAGCTGTCTTTTTGCCCACACCGGGTACCTTGGCCATGCCCTTGTCGTCCTCGGCCATCACCAGCGAATACAGCTGCCCCACGGTATAGGTGGAAAGCACGGCAAGCGCCAGGCGCGGGCCAACGCCCGAAACGGACACGAGCCGGTCGAACATCGTGCGCTCATCCTTTGAGGAAAAACCGAAAAGTGTCATGGCGTCCTCGCGCACCTGCATACGCGTGTAGAGACGGACCTCGCCGCCGGGCGTCGGCAACGTGGCCGCAGTGCTGCCCGAGATGCCGAGTTCAAAGCCAACGCCCGACACATCGACGACAGCAGAGCTCATCGTGGACTCGACAAGCGTTCCGTGGAGCTGGGAAATCATCAGTATCCGGTTCCTCTCTGTTGATAGAACTCGCCACCGGTGAGGGCGCGGGTGCGGCTGAGGTTTACGTGGCAGATGGCGCAGGCCAGGGCATCGGCGGCATGGTCGGGATGCGGGTCGTGGTCGAGCTGTGTTAGCGTGCGTACCATATAGGCGACCTGCCGCTTGTCCGCGGCGCCGGTGCCCACCACAGCCTGTTTGATCTGCATGGGCGTGTACTCGCCAATCTCGAGCGCGCATTCCGAAAGCGCTACGAGTGCAGCACCGCGGGCATGCGCCGTGGGGATGGCCGAACGAACGTTGGCGCCAAAGTAGATGCTCTCGACAGCAGCTGTGTCGGGTCGATAACGCTCGACGACATCCTTAAGGTCACGGGCGATATGCGACAGGCGCACCGCAAGCGGGCTGCCCGCGCTGGTCTCGATGCAACCGTAGGCACGGCAGCGAACCTCGCCACGCCGCTCCTCGATAATCCCCCAACCCGTATGAGCCAAACCGGGGTCAATGCCCAAGATAACCAAGCCGACCTCCCCTCGCCACAAGCACAGCGCAAGACAGGGCCCCGCGCATCATTCACGAACGTCTGTTCTAGAATAACACAACGGGGCCAAGATGCTTAGTTGAAGTATCGGGGTTGGAAGCGAATCCTATCCCATAGTTAGTTCTGCGAGAAAAAGGGGAACTGCCTCGGATCTACTGGCGGGTGCGGCATCGGGCCACCCTGGGGACTACCTTGCGAGCCGCCCTGACCGCCCATCATCTTATCGATGGCGTCCTGAACCTCGCCCTCGAACTTTTTCATACCCTCATGCAGACGACGCTGGCCATCCTCAGAGCGCAGCTCCTCCATCTGCTCGGGCGAAATGCCCAACAGGTCACCCAATATGCCCATCATCTCGCCACGCATGCGCTCGCTTGTATCCTCGTCGGCAAAGCGGTTCACCTCGGCGCGTGCCAGCGCATCGACCGTCATGCGTTCCTTGCCGCTCAGCCCCAGGTCGGACCACGCGAGCATGTACGGCCAGGCGCGCTCAACAAACGAACGGGCCGAGACGATCGGCGCCATCGGCAACATGCGGCGGGCAGCTTCACCCTGTCGAACGAGCATCAGCAGCAGCGAGCAAGCCTCGGGCTTGCCGGCGGCCATCGGGATGTCGTCGAAAGCTCGATTGCGGTCCACGTGCGCCTCGAGCGCGCCATCGACCTCACCCGGCTCAAGCCCGCCGAGCAGCTGTGCCGCGCGGTCGAGCATATCGACCGGACCGTCGAGCGTCGAGAGCGCCTGCGCCAGCACGCGCTCCATACAATCTTCCACCGCGTTGAGCGTCACGAGCTCTTGGGGCACCACGGCAGACGTGCGGTTGCGCACACGTGCCACAAACTCAAGCGTCGACAGGTACACATCGCCAAAGGGCGCAAAGTCGCCCTGGTAACCGCCGCAAAGCGCCGGCGCCGCCAGCGCGTACTCGGTTTTGGACAGCGGGCTCAGCGCCATCGCACCCAGCTCGAGCGCCGTGTCCTCCAGCATGAGGCCCAGCGTGCGCGAGCGCAGACGCTCGGCATCGCCCGCCGACACGTCGCGATCGAGCACACGCGCCGCATCCGGTGCATCGCGCTCGACAGTGCGAATGTGCAGACGCTCGGCAATGGCGCGGACGGCGGCACAGCGGGCAGCCTCGGCCTCCTCCTGCGCCGGCGTAAAGATACGGTTGCGCCCCAGCACCAGGCCAATTACGTTACGCGGACCCAGAGCGTCAACGGCCAGCGCCGCCAGCAGGGATGACGGCAGGTCACCCTCGAGTGCCACCACAGCACGCGACGCACCGTGGGCCCGAGCGTTGTCGCGCACGGCGAGCACCAGCGCCTGCCACAACCACTCCTCGGAACGGAACTCGGGCAGTTCGTGATCTTCCAGGGCATCGAGCATCACGCCGCGCTGAATCTCCTGAACCAGCAGGCTCTCCTCAAAACACGGCGCCTGGGCCACCACGCGACCGCAGTCGTCGAGCACAAACGAACCGCCGGTATACACCGACTCGTCATAGGCACCGACCGGCGCCATGCAGGCAAACCACACGCTGCGCTTGGATGCGATCTTGCGGTAGGCGCCGCTGCGAACGGCGGCAATGGCGGCAGTCTCGCGGTCGGTCATGTCAAACGCGTTGAATTGGAAATACGCGATGAGGTCGACGCCGGTCGGCAACATCTCGAGCTCGCGGTCCAAGTCAAAAATCACGGCGATGCGCACGCCATCCACGTCGAACACCGGCGGCGCCCAACGCGTGTCGTTGTTCTCGCCACGCTGCAGGGCAATGCTCGAACGCGCCGGCACCACATGACCGTCCTTGAGCATCATGTAGTCGAGCAGCGGTTGGCCCTCAAACGAAACCGCCGCGGGCACGATGCAGATCATGTCAAGCTCCTGGATACGCTCGGCGACACCAGTCAAACCGGCAAGCACGTCGTGCTCAAAGTCGGCAGCGCCCACCAGGCCACCGGGCATGGCGCCCATAAAGAGCGGAGCCGGAACGCACAGCACGCGCGCCCCGCGCTCGTGGGCCAGACGAGCCTGGTCCTCGATGCGGCCGCAAATGCCCTCAACATCCCCAAGGCGCATATCGATCTGTGCAAGCGCGAGCTTCATGGCTCAGCCCTTTCCGTCGTAAACCATCGAAATCGTAGTAAAAGCGCCGGCCGCATAATGCAGTCGGCGCTTGCATGTGCATATGCTAGCTATGATACCCCGAGCGGGGGCGCGCTCCTAGAATGTCGCGGACCACAGCCCGTGCAGGTTGCAGTAGGCATAGACGGTACCGGTCTTGGAGCCGCCCGCGAAAAACGTCGCGGGTTTCATGCCGGGCTCAAGGTAATGGACCTCTAAGCGGCCCTCGGCCTCAAGGGCGATCCACTCAATGTAGTGCTCGGGCAGGCTGGGGTGCTCGACCGAGCCAACGCGGGCGCGAATCACGTGACCGTCGCGCTCGGTCTCGACAACAGGCACGTGCTTCTCATGCGCCGCGTCCTCAGTGTTTGCGGTCAGCTCCGTGCAACCGGCAGGAGTCGCAACGCCGTCGCCAAGGGCAGCGATGAGCTTACCGTCGGGGTCCTTAAAGAATTTCGCCATGATGTTCTCCTTTGCTGATGTGCCAATGTTCTTGATGGTTCTTATGCCCAAAGGCAGACAAACCATCCACGGCATTGCAAATGAACACATAACGGATCAGGCAAGCGGTCGGGCCAAAATGCGTCGACCGTCCTGCCCACTCCAGCAGTCCCACCCCGCGCGCGGCTAGCGCCCGTCGCCGCCGAGCAGCGCCAGGACATCCTCGCGCGTGAACAGTGCCGACGAGATGCCGTCGCCGCCGAGCACGCTGTTGACCAGATCGCGCTTGGACTCCTGCATCTGCATAATGCGCTCCTCGATCGTGTCCTTGGCGATGAGCTTGTACACGGTCACGGTATGTTGCTGGCCAATACGGTGTGCACGGTCAGTCGCTTGGTCCTGCGCCGCCACGTTCCACCACGGGTCGTAGTGGATGACCACGTCGGCCGCCGTCAGGTTAAGGCCCACGCCGCCCGCCTTGAGCGAGATCAAAAAGACCGGAACCTCGCCCGCTTGGAACTGCGCGACCATCTTGGCGCGGCTCTCCTTAGACGAAGCGCCCGTGAGCTTAAGAAAGGCGATGTCCTCCTTGGCCAGGCGCTTACCGATAATATCGAGCATACCCGTAAACTGGCTGAACAACAGGATGCGATGTCCGCCGTCGAGTGCGCCGTGCACGAGCTCCATGCACGTATCGAGTTTGGCGCTCCCCGCCTTGTAATCCTCGTAGTGCAGACGCGGGTCGCAGCAGATCTGGCGCAGCTTGGTGAGCTCGGCGAGCACCTTGAGCTTGTCTTTCTTAAACTCGGATGACTCGCGGTGCTGCACCTGTTGGGCGATACGGTCCTGGTTGGCCAGGTAGAGCTTGCGCTGCTCGCCGGTGAGCTGCGCCATGACCGTATCCTCGATCTTCTCGGGCAGGTCGGCCACCACGTCTTCCTTGACACGGCGCAGCACAAACGGCGACACGAGCGCTTGCAGGCGAGCGGCACTGTCGCCCTCGGCATGCTCGACCGGGCTTTCGAAGCGCTTTGCAAACGATTCACGCGTGCCGAGCAGGCCCGGCATTAAAAAGTCGAAGATGCTCCAGAGCTCGGATAGGCGGTTTTCGATGGGCGTGCCCGTCAGGGCAAAGCGCACGCCGGCAGGCAAGCGCTTTGCGGCGCGCGCCACCTGGGTGAGCGGGTTTTTAATGTACTGGGCCTCATCGAGCACCGCACGGGCAAAGTCCTGCTCGACGTACTCGTCGATATCGCGCCGCATAAGGTCATACGACGTCACGACCACGTTATGCTCGGCCACGCCGGCAATCTGTACGCGACGCTGCGCCTTGGCGCCCACGATGGCGCACACATCGAGCGAGGGCGCAAAGCGCTCCAGCTCGGCAGTCCAGTTGTACACGAGTGAGGCCGGGCATACCACGAGCGTGGGCTTGGTGTCCCCCGCCTCCACGCGCGCCAGGATATGCGCGATCATCTGGAGCGTTTTGCCCAGGCCCATGTCGTCGGCCAGGATGCCGCCAAGGCCCAGGTGTTCGAGCGAGCCGAGCCACTGGTAGCCGTCGACCTGATAGCCGCGCAGTGTGGCCTTGAGCGAGACCGGCACCGTAAAGTCCATCTTGCCGAGTGTGTCCAGACGCTCGACGGTACGGCGGAACGCAGCGTCGCGATCGGCCTCAAGCGCCGGCGTGCGCGCAAGCATGCTATCGACGAACAGGGTACTCGACGCGGGGAGCGACACGCCGTCGAGCAGGTCGACAGCATCGACACCCAGGTCCTCGGCAAGGCCAAACGCGGCGCGGGCGCCCTCGTCCAGGCGAATGATGTCGCCGGACGTAAGGCGCGCAAACGTCTGGTGGCGCTTGTACGAGTCCAGATAGATGGCAAGGTCGGCCGCCGAAAGACCGCTCGCGCCCAATTCAACATCGAGCAGGTTGCTCTTGACGGTCGCACGCACCGAAAGCTTGGGCGCGGGACGGACCGAAATCTGGCGCAGACGGTCGCTGAGCATAACCTCACCCAACTCGGACAGGGCAGACAGGCCCTCGGTCAGCAGGCAGAACAAGCTCTCGTCATCGCGTTCCTCAAACGCCAGACCGCCCTCGTAAAAGTCGAAATACAGGGCCGCCGTATCCATAACGCGAAACTCTGCCACCTCGTCGCGGGGCGGCACGCCCGGGCGCTGCTCTTCGAAGGGGCTGCCCGGAGCGCCCAGACTAAAGAGGTCTGCCGACCAGTCGCCGTAGGTAACCGTAATTTTGCAGGTCACGAGCCCATCGTCGACGCCGATTGCCATAGCAAAGCTCGGCTCGGGCGCCACGGTATCGAGCGCAGCGGGCGCGGTAAGGTCGGTATAGTCGCGCAAAATGGGCAGAGCCATACGACAGAACTCCCCCACCTGGTCGGCAGCGATATGGACTGGCGTGCGACAGGGCAGCAAGCGCGATAGGAACGGCGCCGCATGCTGGGCAAACGCCACATCGGTGCGGCGCGCACGGCGGGTGTCGACCAGATAAGCTACGTCGCCCGAAGCAAAGCAGTATGCATCGGCCGGCAGGCGCAGATCGTAGCTACCACCAGCCGCCGGCGCGATTTTGGCGGCAAGGAGCGGTGGGCGCTTAGCGGACGCCTCGTCCTCCCCTTGCGGAGACAGCTCAACCGCCACGTCATAGGTGCGATGCGTCGTCGTCCCCCGCGACCAGGCGGGCTCAAAAGAGATGGTCTGGCCGCGCAGCAGGTCCAGCACATATACGATGCTATGCTCGGACAGCGGCAACTGACGCTCGGCGACAAAACCGCTGCGGGCAAAGTCGTACGACGCCGAACGCGAGCTTGTGATGTCATCGAGATAGGCAACTGTCGTCAAGACAAGGCTGAGCAGCTTTGTCGACACATCTTCGAAGGCTTCGGGCGTATGGACAAACGTGAGCTTCTTGCCGTACGAGAAGGTGCCGCCGCGCACGTAGGCATCGGCCATGCCGTCGATATCCTTGACCACGTAGGACACCGAACCGCAGCGAATGCGGAACTCGAGCGCCCAGCTAAAGCGGTCGGCGAACAGCGGATTGTAGTACGGCACCAACGAGGGCTCCAACGCCGCTTTGGGGGCGTCGGGACCAACGGCACCGGCAAGCTTGCGGCGCATGCTCGCCAGCTCATCCATGCGCGCGTCCGAAAGATCGGAGAGCGCCGCCATGAGGCTGGGACTCGTGGGGACAGGTGCTGGGAAGGGAAAGTTGGGGTTGACCGTGGGCGTTGTAGGCGCGGGACGCGCGGACTGTTTGGGCTGAGCCGCAAACGTGCGGACCGGCGTGCGCAAACCTTCGACGGGCTCGGCACCGCTGGCGTCCAGGTACGCCAGCGCCGTGGCGATGGCGTGCTTGCACATGCCGGGGTAGCGATAGGCAGCGGGGCAATCGCAGTCGTAGTCGATCACCTCGTGCTCGTCCATGTCAAGCGCCACGTGCGTCTTGTACAGGTCGCCGCGCGAGCCGCGCACCGAGCCCTCAACCGTCACGTTTTTGGAGAAGCGCGAGCCGCTGTCCTCGATCGACAGAACGGCGCCGTTGAGCATGAGCGAACGCCCCTTCATAAAGGTTCCGCTCAACGCCGCCTCTTTGCGAAGCGCCTGCACAAACGTCCCCTGCGCCATCACTTCCTCCAATCTCACCCGGGGTAGCTTAGATAACCGTCACGCGGCCTTGGTTGCCGACGATGGCCTTTGCCTCTGCCAGCAGCGGAATCGAGCGCGCGTTGACCTTGGCCGGCACCTCAGCGCGCAGCACGCGCCCGTCGACTTGCTCAATAAAGATCTCCACGCGGTCGCCGCCCGGGTTGGTGGTGAGCACCGTGGCCAGGCGCGCCATATTGCCCTGGCTAAAGCGGCTGTTGGGCACCATGACCTCAAAGACCTTGGGCTTGTTTTTCTCCTCGCTAAGCTCCAGCGGCACAATCTCCTGCGCGATGATCTGGTCGCCGCGGTCCGAGCGCTCGAGCTTGCCCTTAATGCGCACAAACGCGTCGGACAGCTGCGCGCCGGTCTCGGGATCGACCTCGCCGTACAGGTACCCCTCGGCCTCTTTATAGGTCTTGGGGAACACGACGACGGTGGCCTCGCCTTCCATGTCCTCGAGCTGCACAATGCCCATGGGGTCGCCGTTTTTGGTCACGCGCTTGGACACGCTCGAGACCATGCCGGCCCACCACAGCGCCTTGCCCTCGGGAATCTCCTGGTTGATGGTACCGCCCGTGGGGTTTTGCACCTCATAGCCGGTGTCGATCTGCGAGAACGAGAAGTCGCGCGCTTTGCTAAGTGCATACTCAAACGGGCGCAGCGGGTGGTCCGAGACATAGATGCCCAGAACCTCTTTCTCCTGGCTCAGCTTAAGGTGGCGGTCCCACTCCTGGCCATCCGGATCGGGCACGCTCACCTCAAAGCCCGAGCCCTCAACGTCGCCAAACATATCGAAGAACGACGTCTGGCCGCTCGCGCGATCCTTCTGGCGCTTTACTGCGGCATCGATGATGTTCTCGGGGTTGTTCTTGTCCACAAAGTGCATCATCTGGCGACGCGGATACCCCGTGGAGTCGAAGGCGCCTGCCTTGATCAGCGATTCGATCACGCGGCGGTTTGCCTGGCTGGAGTCCACGCGCTCGACAAAGTCGTGCAGCGTCTTAAACGGACCGCCCGCCTCGCGCTCGGCGATAATCGCCTGCGCCACGCCGGTGCCCACGCCGCGGATGCCGGCCAGACCAAAGCGCACGCCCTCCTTGGTAGCCGTGAACTCGGTACCGGACTCGTTGACATCTGGCGAAAGCACGGGGATGCCGTCGTGACGGCATGCCGAGACGTAGTGCACGATCTTGTCGGTCTTACCCGTATAGGACGTCAGAACGGCCGCCATGTACTCGTGCGGATAGTGCGCCTTGAGCCACGCCGTCTGCATAACCAGGATGGCGTAGCCGGCGGAGTGCGACTTGTTGAAGGCGTAGGATGCGAACTCGAGAACATCGTCCCAAATCTTCTGGGCGACCTCGCGCGTGTAGTTGTTCTTGATAGCGCCGTTCATCCAGTGGTCGTAGGTGGTCTCGTCCGAGCCATCCTCCCAGTGGAGCACCGTCGACGTGAGCAGCTTAATCTTTTTCTTAGCCACGGGCTTACGGATACGCGAGTCCGATTCGCCCTTGGAGAAGCCGCACATCTCGACGGAGATGAGCATAACCTGCTCCTGGTAGACCATGGTGCCGTAGGTTTCGCCCAGGATGTCGTCCAGGCGGTCGTCGTAGGAGACGGCCGGCTCCTTGCCGTTCATACGGTTGATGTAGGACGAGACCATGCCGGCGCCCAGCGGGCCCGGGCGGTATAGGGCGATTAATGCCACGACGTGCTTGTACTCGGTGGGCTTCATGTTCTTGATCGTGGCCGTCATGCCGGCGGACTCGACCTGGAAGACGCCGGCGGTGTGGCCGGAGCCCATGAGTTTAAAGATCTCGGGATCGTCAAAGGGAATCTCTTCCTCTTTGATGTCGATGCCGAAGTTCTTTTTGATGTTTGCCTTGGCCTTGGAGATAACCGTCAGCGTACGCAGGCCCAGGAAGTCCATCTTGAGCAGGCCCATGTCGGCAACGGTATGGCCCTCGTACTGGGTAATCTCGACGCCGCCCTTGGTGTCGAGCTTGGTGGGCACGTGCTCGTTGACGGGGTCGCGGCAGATCAGAACGGCGCACGCGTGCACGCCCTCGCCACGGGTGAGACCCTCGATCGAGAGCGCCGTGTCGATGATGCGGCGGGCGTCGTCGTCCTTTTTATAGGCCTCGGCAAAATCGGGGTTAAACAGATCCTCTTTGCCGGGCTGCTTGTCGAGCACCTGCTTGAGCTTGACCTTGGGGTCGCTCGAGACCATCTTGGACAGGCGCTGACCCATGTAGACCGGGTAGTCCAAGACGCGCGCGGCGTCGTTGATGGCCTGCTTGGCCTTGATGGTCGAGTAGGTGATGACGTGGGTGACCTTCTCGGGGCCGTAGAGCTGACGAACGTGCTCCACGACCTCGAGGCGCCGCTCATCGTCGAAGTCCATATCGATATCGGGCATCTCGGTACGCTGCGGGGACAGGAACCTCTCGAACATCAGGCCGTTCTCGAGCGGGTCGAACGCGGTGATGTTCATGGCGTAGGCGACGATAGCGCCGGCGGCCGAACCACGGCCGGGGCCGACGCCGATGCCGTTGTCCTTGGCCCATTGCACGTACTCGGCAACGATCAAAAAGTAGGCGGCAAAGCCCTTGTCGCAGATGACCTTGTATTCGTACTCAAAGCGCTCTTTGATGTTGACGCCGCCGATCTCGCGCGTGGCCCAGTCGTCGCCGTAGTGCTGGCGCAGGCCCTTCTCGCACTCGCGGCGGAACTGGCTCTCGTGCGTCTCGCCGGGGTCGAGCAACGGGAAGCGCGGCAGGATGATGGAGTCCCAGTCGAGCTCCACGTAGCACTTGTCGGCGATCTCGAGCGTGTTGTCGCAGGCCTCGGGGCAATACGGGAACATTGCCCGCATCTCCTCCTCGGTCTTCATGTAAAACTCCGAGCCGGTCATGCGCATGCGGTTGGGGTCGTCGACCTTGGCGTTCATGCCGATGCACATGATGACATCCTGCACGGGTGCGTCCTCGCGGCGCAGGTAGTGGAAGTCGTTGGTGGCGATGACCTTGACGCCCACCTGTTTAGCAATGTCGATGAGCGTGCGGTCCATCTGCTCGTCGGTCAGGCCGTTGTCGGTGGTGATGCCGTGTTCCTGAATCTCGATATAGAAGTCGCCGGGATCAAAGGTGTCACGGAAGGTCTCGGCCCACTTGATGGCGCCCTCCATGTCACCGCGGTCGATGTATTTGGGGATGATGCCCGCGATACAGGCGCTCGTGCAGATCATGCCCTTGGCATGGCGGCGCAGGTTGTCGAGCGTCACGCGCGGCTTGTAGTAAAAGCCCTGCACGGCGGCCTCGGAGACCGTCTGCATTAGGTTGACGTAGCCCTCCTGATCCTTGGCCAGAAGGATCATGTGGTAGAGCTCGGGCTTGTGGTCGCGGGCAAGGGTCTCGTCCGGCGTAAAGTAGACCTCGCAGCCAAAGATGGGCTTGATGACCAGGGGCGGTTTGAGCTCGTCGATGTTGCCCTTCTCGTCCCACATGGCCATGTCTTTGACGTACTGGGCATGCTCGCGCGGGTTTGCCTCGGGGTCGGGCTCCACCAGCTCGTCGCGGCGGTCCTTTTCCAAGAAGGCCTTGTCGTGGCTCCAGGTTTTGTACTCGGGCGTGTTGTGATTGACGGCGTCGCAGGCCAGCGCCAGGTCGGGCACGCCATACATGTAGCCGTGGTCGGTAATGGCCACGGCAGGCATGCCCAGCTCAACGGCACGGTTGACCATATCCTGGATACGGGTTGCGCCGTCGAGCATGGAAAAAACAGTGTGATTGTGCAGATGGACGAATGCCATGTGATGAGCTCCGATGCGGGTTCGTGTTCTGACTGAACGATTTTACCGCACGGCACGGACGCCCACCGAAAGTAGCTAATTTGGGACGAGGCTTTTTGTAGGTTCGCCCGCTCTCGAGCCCGTTTGGTGTGGGTTTTATCGCCGCCCCAAGCCGTTTGGTGTGGGTTTTCGCGAGAGCAACTTCTCTATGTTGGAGAAACCGCAGGTAAATGATGGTGTCGGATTTCGAATTCGCTCGATGAAGTTCAAAACCCACACCATCGAGGCACGAAATTACCGAAGAAGCACAACATTGGTGCCAGGTACTTTTGACAGGTTAGCGCTGAGCACATCTGGCAGATTCCTAAGGAACATCTACTCCCCTGCGTCTGTCATGAGGACAGCAGCGCACTCGCTGGGGCGTGCATCCTCCAGGCCGGAGAAGAACTCGACAACCGGAACATCCAAACCGTCCGCAAGTTTGCAGAGCCACTCGAGCGAGGGGTTGAACTTCCCAACCTCAAACTTGTTCAGGGCAGAACGGTCGATGCCCGATCGCTCGGCGGCAAAGGTCTGACTGTAGCCCCTTTGCACGCGAATACGACCGGCGTTAACGCCCACGACCTTGCGGATAGATATGTTGATGCCATCGCTTTTCATGGCTGCAATCGTATTGACGAACGCACCGTTCGCTGAGGTTTATATTCCACAATATCGAGATCGAGGTTAGACTGTTGTGGACTATATTCCACAACAGCAACGGGGGATCGATTTCCATGGCTCAGCAGGTTAAATCTCGCAAGAGAGTGCAGGAGCACGGAGAGGTCTTTACGAACGAGCGCGAAGTCAACGCCATGCTCGATATGGTCAAACAGGAGACTGAGCGCATCGAATCCCGTTTTCTGGAGCCGGCGTGCGGCAATGGCAATTTCCTGGCCGAGGTACTGCGCCGCAAGCTCGCCGTTGTAAGCCAGCGTTACAAGAAGAATCCCGACGATTACCAACGCAATGCGTTCGTCGCTGTAAGTAGCCTTTACGGCGTCGAGCTTCTCGAAGACAACGCCCAAGAATGCCGTGATCGTCTATACGGAATCGTCGAGGCAGAAGCTAAGAAAGCAATCAAAAAGCCGGACGCGATCTTCCTCGAGTCAATCCGCTACGTGCTCGACAAGAACATCCTGTGCGGCGATGCTCTCACGCTCAAAGACGCCAACGACAATCCCATCACCTTTGCCGAATGGTCACTCGTAACGGGCGACAAGGTGAAGCGCCGAGATTTCTTGCTGAGCGAGCTTCTCGATGGCAACGCCGACAAGGGAGAAACGCTCCCTCTTTTCACCTTCGACGACTTAGGCGGCGATGTCCGAGCGCATACCGACTGGGAGTACGACGCCGAGCTCGACGCCTATATCCCTTCCGCAATAAAAGACTATCCCCTCACCAATTACTGGGAGGTCCAGTGCCATGGCTAACCTGCTTGAGACCGTGCACAACCCCGACGTATTGACTTGTCTGGCTAACCTAAGCAACGACGAGGTCTTTACGCCACCGGATCTCGCCAATGATGTCCTGGACATGCTGCCGGCTGAAATCTGGAGCGACCCCACCATCAAGATCTTGGACCCGTGCTGTAAGTCTGGTGTCTTCCTTCGCGAGGCTGCCAAGCGTTTTATCAAGGGTCTCGAGCGCGAGTACCCAGATTTGCAAGAACGTGTCGACCACATCATGCACGAGCAGCTCTTCGGCATCGCGATCACCGAGCTCACGAGCCTGCTCTCCCGCCGCAGCCTCTACTGCAGCAAGTTCCCCAACGGCAAATTCTCGGTTGTCGAGTTCGATAGCTCTGAGGGACGCATTAGGCACCGAAGCATCCAGCACACATGGGCCAACGGTCGATGCAAGTACTGTGGCGCATCGAATGCCGAATATGACCGTGACGCGGCACTCGAAACTCACGCATATGAATTCATTCACACCGACGATCCCGAGAGGATTTTGAATATGAAGTTCGACGTGATAGTCGGCAATCCGCCGTATCAGCTGAGTGACGGAAGCGGAGCAAGCACTGACGCTGCTGCCCCAATCTACCAGAACTTTGTCAAACAAGCGATGAAGTTAAGCCCTTGTTACCTCTCAATGATTATTCCCTCTCGATGGATGGTCGGCGGCAGGTCGACGCTCAATTCATTTCGCGAAGAAATGCGCACAGATCAATGCCTCGCAGAAATACACGATTTCGAGAATGCCGCCGAGTGTTTTCCCGGTCTTCATATCGACGGAGGCGTTTGCTTCTTCCTATGGGATAGAAGACACAAAGGCAAGCTGAAGTACGAATATAAGCCAGCCAGCGGCCAAGCAAAAACATGCCTGCGATTTCTGGATAGTGGCACAAAGTATATTGTGAGAGACAGTAGGCTGTTTTCAGTTTTTGAAAAGCTAAATGGTTTGGAGCGCTTTTCTAAAATCGTCTCAAAGACCAAACCCTTTGGGATAAGAAAGTTTCTTTTTAATGAGCCCTCCCGCTACCCAAATTCCAACCTTTCCGACACTGCCTTCCCTGGGTCGGTGAAAATATATGGAGTAAAGGGTATTAAAGGAGGGGCCCGCAGGGTTTCTGGTCACATCACTCGCGAGACGGTAACAGCAGGAAAAGAGAATATTGATAAATACAAGCTATTTTTCACAACATCCTACTCCACAAATGCCGTAATTCCCCCCGAAACAATTGTGGGATTGCCCGGTGAAGTATGTACCGAAACGTTCCTCCAAATTGGCCCATTCAATTCGGAGGATGAGATGCTTCGCTGCAAGTCCTTCATGGAAACGAACATATTTAGATTTCTTCTTTATTTTGGCAAGGGAACAATGCAGGTAAATCAGTCGGTGTTCGATTACATTCCGCTTGTTCCCTTCGATAGAGAATGGACTGACAGTCTTCTGATTGAACGGTATGAGTTCACAGACGAAGACGTCAGTTTCATTGAGAGCATCATCGGAAATAAGGTAGAGGTCGAACATGAGTAACACCTTCTTTCCGCAGCGGCCGGGAGTACGGCCATCGATATATGCTTACCGTGACAAGAACCCAGACCACGCAGAATTCCTCAAGGTCGGCTATACCGAGATCGATGTCGAGAAGCGTGTTGCCCAGCAGTTCCCTGTGATCCAGCCGGGTGAGGGCAAGCCGTGCGAGATCGTGTTTGCCGAGAGTTCGATGCGCACCGATGGTTCGTCGTTTATGGACCACGCGGTTCACAAGCGCCTTGAGGCCAAGGGATTTGAGAACGTCGGTGGCGAGTGGTTCCGATGCACGCCTGATGATGTGCGTAGCGCATGGCTCGAGGTTCGAGACCGGACTAGCTACGAACGCGAGCGTACCGAGGACTTCGCAATGCGTCCCGAACAGATTGCAGCGGTCAACAAGACCGAGGCGTATTTCCGCATGTGCGAGCAACCCGGTAACCGCAACATACCCAAGTTCCTGTGGAATGCCAAGATGCGCTTTGGCAAGACCTTTGCCACCTACCAGCTTGCCCGCCGTATGAATATGAAGCGCGTATTGGTGCTTACCTTCAAGCCTGCCGTGGAGGATGCCTGGCGCGAGGATCTTGAGAGCCACATCGACTTTGAGGGTTGGCAGTTTGTCGCCCGTGATGTCAGGTCCTACGACGAGTGCGATCCCTCCCGCCCCATCGTGTGCTTCGGCTCGTTCCAGGACTTCCTCGGCGTGGATCGCAACAGCGGCGCCATCAAACCGCGCAACGAATGGGTGCACCTCGAGCAGTGGGACCTCGTGGCCTTTGACGAGTATCACTTCGGCGCGTGGCGAGACAGCGCAAAGGGCCTCTTTGCCAGTCAAGATGAAGACAAGGCCGTTGAGGCTGAGGAGAAGGAAGCCGATGAGGCCTCGAAGGGTAACAACATCGACGAGACGTGGCTGCCCATCCAGGCAGATCGATACCTGTACCTCTCCGGTACGCCGTTCCGTGCGCTGACTTCTGGCGAGTTTATCGAGGACCAGATCTTCAACTGGACCTACTCCGACGAACAGCAGGCCAAGCAGGGCTGGGCGCAGTCGCATCCGTTCACGCAGAACCCGTACGAGGCCCTGCCCCGCATGGTGCTGATGACCTATAAGGTGCCCGATGCGATAACCAAGGTTGCACGTCAAGGCGAGTTCGACGAGTTCGATCTCAACGTTTTCTTCTCCGCCGTGGGCGAGGGTGAGAACGCACAGTTCAAGTACAAGGATTACGTGCAGAAGTGGCTCGACCTTATTCGCGGTGCGTTGGCCGAGACCACGACCGATGAGCTCAAGATGGGCGCGCAGAAGCCAGTGCTCCCCTTTAGCCATGCTGACCTGTTGGCAAACCTCACCCACACACTGTGGTTCTTGCCTAACGTGGCGTCGTGTTACGCCATGGCCAATCTGCTGGCCGAACGCCAGAACGTGTTCTACCACGACTACAAGGTGCTGGTGGCCGCGGGCACCAAAGCGGGTATAGGCTTGGCTGCCGTCGAGCCCGTGCGCCATGCCATGGGCAACCCGTTGGCAACCAAGACCATCACGCTTTCGTGCGGTAAGCTCACTACGGGCGTGACCATCCGCCCGTGGACCGGCGTGTTTATGCTGCGAAACCTTAAGACTCCCGAGACGTACTTCCAAACCGCGTTCCGTGTACAGAGTCCTTGGACTGCAAAGGACGAGGACGGCCATACGCAGGTTATCAAGCAGGAGTGCTACGTGTTCGACTTCGCACTCGACCGCGCGCTCGCCATGGTGTCCGACTACAGCTGCCAGCTGTCCGTCGACGAGCCCAATCCGGAGAAGAAGGTAGCGGACTTTATCAAGTTCCTTCCCGTGCTCGCCTACGACGGCAGCGCCATGCGCGAGGTGGATGCTGCCGACATCCTGGATATCGCCATGGCTGGTACGTCGGCCACGCTGCTCGCACGCCGCTGGGAAAGCGCACTGTTGGTGAACGTAGACAACGACACGCTGCACCGACTGCTGGAGAACGTTGAGGCTATGGAAGCCCTGAGCAACATCGAGGGCTTCCGCAGCCTCAACGACGATATCGAGACGATTATCAACAAGTCCGAGCACGTGAAGAAAGCCAAGAAAGAAGGCGGCGAGCTTACTAAAAAGGAGAAGAAGGAGCTCTCCGAGGAAGAGAAGGAATTCAAGACCAAGCGCAAGCAGATCCAGGAAAAGCTGATCAAGTTCGCCACGCGCATCCCTGTGTTCATGTACCTTACGGACTATCGCGAGCAGAGCCTGAAGGAAGTCATCACGCAGCTGGAACCCGGCCTGTTCAAGAAGGTCACGGGCCTTTCTGTGAAGGACTTCGAGCTGCTCGTCTCTCTTGGCGTGTTCCGTGACTCCGTGATGAACGACGCCGTGTACAAGTTCCGGCGCTACGAGGACGCGAGCCTCTCCTACACGGGCATTGAGAAACACAGCTACGGCGCACGTGTGGGCCTGTTCGACACGTCTCTCACCATGGCGGACTTCGAGGAGATGGCGCGCCAGGAGACGCTGCTGGACGAGACCGGGCGCATGGTGCGTGGGACGAGCACGGTGGAGCATGTCGATCCGCCCAAGCCGGGGGCGGTTACTCGCATGTGGGAGAAGAAGGAAGCCGGTGCCGCCCGCACGGACGGCACCACGCCGGCACCCGTGGCCGGCACAGCCAACGCCACCGCACCAACTGCCGCGCAGACGACTCCCGCCAAGCGCG
>URTZ01000020.1 GCA_900550825.1 uncultured Collinsella sp.
TTCGCAGCGTCGGCCGGTCCGGCGTTCGGCAGAACGCCGGAACCTAATTAGTCGTGGTACTCGCCGCGGTCCCACTTCTCGAGGAACTCGTCAAAGAAGTGCGGGTCAGCCTGAGCCTCGGCGTCGGCCTTATTGCAGGCATCGATCTTGGCGATCAGGGCGTCGTGCTCGGGGGTCTTCTCGTAGGGCTCCTCCAGGAAGGCAAGCATGATATCGGCCATCAGGAACTCGCCGGTAATCTTGCCGCCAAAGCCCACGATGTTGGCGTTGAGCTCGCGACGGGCATACAGGGCAGAGGTCATGTCGCGGACCAGGGCGCAGCGGGCGCCGGGAACCTTGTTGACGGCGTTGGTGATGCCGATGCCGGTGCCGCACAGGGCCACGCCAAAGTCGGCCTTGCCGCTGGCAACGGCCTCGCCCACAGCCTTACCGTAGATGGGATAGTGCGTACGGGTGTGGCTGTAGGTGCCGCAGTCGAGCACCTTGTAGCCAGCCTGCTCCAGGCGGTCGGCCAGATAGATCTTCTCGTCCGTAACGATATGGTCGCAACCGATTGCGATGGTCTTCTTCATCAGAACGTCCTTTCGTCTGAATTCACAAGTTGAGGTAGAAGTTCGAGTTCTCGGTGGCTCTCGTTAGGCCATCTTGTTGAGCATGTCGACACGGATCTGGTGACGGCCGCCGGCGTACTGGGCACGCAGGAACTCACGGGCGATCTTCTTAGCGACCTCGGTGCCCACAACGCCCGGGCCCATGGTGACCATGCGCGAGCCGTTGTGCTCGCGGGTCATGTAGGCGGAACGCTCGTCGGAAATGTTGGCGACGACCATGCCCTTAATCTTGACGGCGGCCATATAGGAGCCGACGCCGTACTTATCGAATGCGAAGCCCTGGGAATCCTTGTGCTCCAGCAGGTCCTTGGCAACGGCGGTCGCGGAATCGACAAAGTCCGCGGCAGGGGTCTCGGAATAGTCGACGACCTCGTGACCGTCGGC
Organism: uncultured Collinsella sp.; assembly: GCA_900550825.1. Classification (GTDB taxonomy): domain Bacteria; phylum Actinomycetota; class Coriobacteriia; order Coriobacteriales; family Coriobacteriaceae; genus Collinsella. The sequence goes on from URTZ01000020.1 coordinate 996, forward strand.
GATGAGCATCTCCTTGATGGACTCCTTCATCGACATACCGTCGGCATCGGAAGCGATTACAACCCTCATGACATCCTCCTTGAGAGATACGCAGGTGCGTAGTTCCTGTTTGGAAGTGTTGAATCGCGTTCAGGTCCGGGCATCTGAACGTGCGGTTCTTCACTGTTCGTGTTTATTTGAACACATTCGAACATAAACTGCAACAACTATTTGTTTATCTTTGTTCTTTTTTGAGCAAATACCGTTCACAGGTGATTGCTGACCGTTTGGACCCGGCGCGGACGTAGCGACCATGTGTTCAACAAACAAAAGGGCGGCCGAGAACGTGTCTCGACCGCCCTTCTCACGGTTGATCTTCCAAAGATCGCTTTGCCGCCTACTCAGACTGCCCGCTCTTCTTGGCATGTTTGGACGGAGCGCTCAAGAAACGACCCGTCAGATAGTTCGCGGGACCGGAGATATCGATCCCCAGCAGTACGTGTCCCAGCCACAGGAACGCCACGAGCACCAGCAGCGGGATAACGCACGAAGTCACGATCATCACGATGACGCCTTCGATGAGGTCGGTCACCTGCTGCACGATCTCGTCGGTCATCTGCTTGGCACCGCTGGTCACCGACGTAACAAGGCTCGAGGCCCCATCAGTCAACTGCTCGAGCACGTTTTTGGACTCCGTGGCCTCGGATTTTTTCTTGTTCGATTTTGAGCTGGTCTCGGCTGACTTGTCCGTGGTGTCGGCCGCGTCCGCAGCCTTTTGCTCAGCTTGCTCAATACTTACGCGATACGTTTCATCGACCTTTTGCGACACCCATACGCTCGCGGGCACGAGCGCCATGCCGATCACGGCAACCACCAGCACGCGTGTCGCCACACGGCGCAGGACAGCGCTCGTACTCCAGCGCCCGTGAATGCCGAGCGACACCGCAAAGAGCACCAACGCAGACGGGATTAAGATGCCCAGGCCAACCGACCACAAAATCGTGAGCAAATATTTCTCTAGGTAGAGCACGGCAAGCACGATACCAAGGTTGCCTGAAAGCTGTGCGAGCTGCTCGGCAACCGGCGTTCCCGTATCACCCGGCAGTGCGGTAATGCCCGCAGATAGAGCCACGCACGAGGTCGTGAGCGCCAAAACGTTGCCTTTCTTTTGGTCGATAACCTCGATGGTGGAGTCCCAAGTTTTGGTATCGGCGAAATGCGGACGAGCTACAAAGCCCGACAGCAGTGCCAGGACCACGAGCGCAACGATAAAGCCAATCTGCAGCTTTTTGTTTGTGCACACGACATCGGACAGACTGGGCTGCAGCTCGGTTACCGTCGTGTGCTCGGTTATCTGGACAGGACGCCCATGAGCCATCTCGTGCGCGCCTCTTTTTTGTATTGACCCGTTATCCGGCATTTGGATACCTCCTCAGTCCGGCGTTTAATGCGAAAGGAAGTATACCCACCGAGCAAAAATCGAACGGGAGGACGAACGGAGCGCACCAAGACTGTCCCCAATGACTAGTCGTTTAAGAACGTCCCCAATGACTACCTCGGGATGAGTTGCGGGGAGGAGGACAAAAAAGCCCTGCCGCGGGTAGCAGCAGAGCTTTTGGAAGGGGACTTGGTTGTGAGGGCTCGTTAGGCGAGCTTGGCCTCGAGCTCGGCGATGCGCTTGTAGGCATCGATGGTAAAGCGGGCCTGCTTCTCCAGGATCATGGTGGTCATGAGGGTGTCCTGAGCGTGAGCCATGATGAAGGTCATCTCCATCTCGCCACCGCCGGCCTCCTGCGAAAGCAGCTTGGTCTGCGTGTCGTGGGCACCGATGAGCGCATCGCTGGCATCCTTGTGCAGCTGCTCGGCCTTCTCAAAGTCACCCTCGCGAGCAGCATCGAGCGCTGCAAGCAGATCGGTCTGGGCGTCACCTGCGTATGCGACAATCTCGAATCCAACCATCGAGATTTCTTCTTTGGTTGCCATATTGCGTTCCTTTCACATATGAACCAATGGAGAGCATCGCGTCCGGGCATACGCGCTGCGTTCTGTATGGCAGAAACATTAACATTCAAACAAAAAAGAACAGCGCAAAACGTAATTTCAAGCTATGAACGGTCACTTTTCGCCCGTGAACGGTTTTTAAACCAATCTGAACAATATCGAACACAATTAGCGGAAACCCAAACAGGCCCGTGCCCTAGCGCCAATCGCGCACCGTATCGCCCTCGACGAGTACGCCCGGAAACAGCATGTGCTCCACACCGGGTTCAACGCCCTCGGCACCGGCGATCTTATCGACTGCCCACATGCCGACACGCTTGTTGTCAAAGCGCACGGTGGCCAGGCGACGATCGGGCACGATATCGCCCAGGCTGTCATCAACACCCACCACACTCACGTCCTGGGGCACGCACTTCCCGCGCGACTCGAGCCCGCGAATGCAGCCGTAGGCCATGGCGTCGTTGGAAGCATAAATGGCCGTACAGGTCGGATCGTCCGCCAGAGCCTGACCGGCAGCATACCCGCTCTGTGCCGTCCAATCGCCACGAACGAGCTGCGGGGGCTCAATGCCATGCGCGCGCAATGTCTCGCGCCAGCCTTCCTCGCGCCGCATGCCCGAAAGCGAGCGCTCGGGGCATGAGATAAAGTGCACGGTCTTGTGCCCCCGCTCCAGCAAGTACTCGACCACCTGGCGCGAGCAATCGAACTGGTCGTTATCGACCGTTGAACAGAGCGGGTGCTCCAGCATGGTAACGAGCACCGTCTGCATACCGGGCAGCGGCTCAAAAGTGCCAAAGTCTGCCGGCATGCGGTTCATGATCACGACCATGCCGTCTACCGGCAGCGCGCTCATGCGTGACGATGCGCTCTCGAGGGTATACGGATGCCCGTCTACTTTAGTGAGGGTGATGGCATAGCCATGTTTGTCGGCCGCGGCGGCAAAGCCCTCCATACGGTCGAGGTTGCCGGTACCGGTAATGTTGAACATGGCGACGCCGACGGTCTTAAACCTGCCACGGCGCAGCGATCGACCGGCAAAATTGGGGCGATACCCCAGCTCGCGCATGGCGGCACGCACGCGTTCCTTGGTCTCGGGGCGCACGCTGGGCGAATCGTGCACGGTGCGCGAGACCGTCTGCTCCGAGACGCCCGCGAGGCGCGCTACGTCTTTGACGGATACCGATTTTTTAACAGCGGCCATAGATTGATCTTTCTATGTCAACGATGCCATTGGTGGCACCCTGCGCATTCAAATGAAACGCCTTCAAGTATATCCAACGCCTCCCCCACCATACGCTCACCACCCAAAACCTACCGTTCACCGACATTTTTGCTTCCCCGAACGGCTTTTGGTGCCCAAATGTTAACGTTGCCATTGTGCAAACACAGAGCCACCGGGCGGCTCAAACGTTTACGCGTAAGGAATCGACGGTTCGCAGGCACAGGAACCACCGGTTCGCGTCTTTTTTTGTGTCACAAAATGGCAACGTCAACATTTTGGCAACCGAACGCCAAAAGCTACCATCGTTGCTAACCCACCGACTCTTAGGAGCATTGCATGGAGCAACTCATCGCCACCATCGAAAAGGGACAGCCCTTTTTCAACGCGATCGCCCGCAATAAGTACCTCAAGGCGATCCGCGACGGCTTTATCTCCGTCATCCCCATCATCATCTTCTCGTCCATCTTTTGCCTGGTAGCCTCGGTCCCCAACATCTGGGGTTTCTACTGGCCCGATGACATCAACAACGCCCTGTGGAAGTGCTACAACTACTCCATGGGCATCCTGGCTATCGCCTGCGCTGCCACCACAGCCAAGCACTTCGCCGACGCTCAGAACCGCGATCTGCCCAAGAACAACCAGATCAACTTCATCTCGTGCATGTGCGCGGCCATCATCGGCTTCTTGCTCCTTTCGAGCGACACGATCGCCACGGACGCTGCCAGCGGCTTCAACACCACCTACCTTGGTTCCAAAGGCCTGCTGACCGCCTTCATCGCTGCGTTTGTGACCGGCATCATCTACAAGTTCTTTATCAAGCGCAACATCACCGTCAAGATGCCCGGGCAGGTTCCGCCCAACATCTCGCAGACCTTTAAGGACATCATCCCCTTCTCCGTCTGCATCACCGTCTTTTGGGTCTTTGACATCGTCTTCCGCGCTGCCTTTGGCTTCTGCTTTGCCCAGGGTGTCATCCAGGTGTTCCAGCCCCTGTTCACCGCTGCCGACGGCTACATCGGCCTCGCTGTGATCTACGGCGCCATGAGCCTGTTCTGGTTCGTGGGCGTCCACGGCCCCTCGATCGTCGAGCCCGCCATCGCCGCCGCCCTCGTTGCCAACATGACCGACAACCTGGCTGCGTTCCAGGCCGGTCAGCACGCTTCCGCTGTCCTGACCCAGGGTGCCCAGTACTTCGTCGTCTGCATGGGCGGCACCGGCGCCACGCTCGTCCTGGTCTTTATGTTCTGCTTCCTGGCCAAGTCTCAGGAGATGCGCGCCGTCGGTAAGGCCGCCATCGTCCCCGTCTGCTTTGCCGTCAACGAGCCGCTGCTGTTCGCCGCGCCCATCGTGCTCAACCCCGTCTTCTTTGTCCCGTTTGTCTTTGCCCCGATCGCCAACATCTGGATCCTCAAGATCTTTATCGACTTCTTGGGCATGAACGGCTTTATGTACACCCTGCCCTGGACCGTCCCCGGCCCCATCGGCACCATCATGGGCCTGGGCTTCCAGCCGCTCGCCTTTGTGATGCTCGCCCTTATCCTGGTTGTCGACTTTGCCCTGTACTATCCGTTCTTCCGTGCCTATGACGCCCAGAAGTGCGCCGAGGAGGCCGAGATCTCCCAGGAGGAGCTCGCCGCCAAGAACGCCGAGAAGGCTGCCAAGCTCAACGATGCCTTCCAGGGCAAGGCTGACGCCAAGAGCGTTGCTGCCGGCGCTGCCGCCGAGGCCGTGAAGGCTGACGCCCCCGCCGCTTCTGCAGCACCCGCTGCCGGGGCAACGACCGCCAGCGACCTCAACGGCAAGCGCGTGCTCGTGCTCTGCCAGGGTGGCGGCACCTCGGGCCTGCTCGCCAACGCGCTGGCCAAGGCCGCCAAAGAGCGCGGCATCAATCTTGAGACCGCTGCCGAGGCCTATGGCAACCACGTTGACATGCTTCCCGACTTTGACCTGGTCGTCCTGGCCCCGCAGGCCGCAAGCTACCTGGCCGACCTGCAGAAGGACTGCGAGCGCGTGGGCAACAAGTGCGTCGCCTGCCGCGGTAAGCAGTACATCGAGCTCTCCCAGAACGGCGACAAGTCTCTCGCCTTCGTGAGTGAACAGCTTTCGAAGTAAGTAACGCTTAGGGCCAGCCGACCATCCAAGACCGGCTGGCCCTTCGATTTAGACGATTGGATCATCATGTCCGTTAACCCTGCTAGCGTCACTAACCCGCCTGCGCAGTTTCCCGAGGACTTTGTCTTTGGCGGCGCCACTGCTGCCTACCAGGTAGAGGGCGAGACCCGCACTCACGGTAAGGGCAAGGTTGCCTGGGACGACTTCTTGGAGGCCCAGGGCCGTTTCTCCCCCGATCCCGCTTCGGACTTCTACAACCAGTACCCCGTCGATCTGGAGCTGTGCGAGGAGTTTGGCATCAACGGCATTCGCCTCTCCATCGCCTGGAGCCGCATCTTCCCCAACGGTATCGGTGAGATTAACCCCGAGGGTGTCCAGTTCTATCACGATCTCTTCGCCGAATGCCACAAGCACCACGTTGAGCCGTTTGTCACGCTGCATCACTTCGATACGCCGCTTCCCCTCTTTGAGAAGGGCGACTTCCTCAACCGCGAGACCATCGACGCCTTTGTGGACTTTGCCACCTTCTGCTTTAAGGAGTACGCCGACCAGGTGACCTACTGGTTCACCTTTAACGAGATCTGGGCCGACGCCTCCAACACCTACATCGAGGGCACCTTCCCCGGTGGCGTCAAGGCGCATCTGGCCGAGGCCTTCCAGTGCGAGCACAACATGATGCTCGCCCACGCCAAGGCCGTGCTGGCCTTCCACAACGGCGGCTTTAAGGGCAAGATCGGCGTCATTCAGTCGCTGGAGTTTAAGTATCCGCTCAACGAGAACGACCCCGCCGACATCAAAGCCGCCAACAACGAGCACGTGCTGCAGAACCAGTTTCTGCTCGACGCCACCTTCCGCGGCGACTATGCCCCCGACACCCTCGAGTGCGCCAACCGTCTGGCCGCCGTCTCGGGCGGCACCATCGAGATCCTAGACGAGGATCTGGAAATCATGCGCGAGGCCGCGCTCTACAACGACTACCTGGGCGTTAACAACTACCAGTGCCGTTTTTTGAAGGCCTACGATGGCGAGAACGACCTGCACCACAACGGTACGGGCGAGAAGGGCACTGGCCGCTGGCGCGTTAAGGGCATTGGCGAGCACGTGAACAAGCCCGGCATCCCCACCACCGACTGGGACTGGATCATCTATCCCGAGGGTCTGTTCGATCTGCTCGTCTACATTAAGCAGCGCTACCCCAACTACAAGCAGATCTTCATCACCGAAAACGGCATGGGCTACAAGGACCCCTACAAGGACGGTTTTGTGGACGACCAGCCGCGCATCGACTACATCGAGCAGCACCTGCGCTGGTTGCTCAAGGCCATGGAGGTGGGCGTCAACGTGGGCGGCTACTTCCTGTGGAGCCTGCAGGATCAGTTCTCCTGGACCAATGGCTACAACAAGCGTTACGGCTTCTTCTACGTTGACTTTGAAACCCAGAAGCGCACGCCCAAGGCAAGCGCATACTGGTATAAGCACGTGGCGCAGACCCGTCGCCTGGACTAGCGGCTGGCGGGGTTGCCCGCGCACATAACCTGTCCCCATTTCTCAGCCGGGGGCAGCACGTCACACGGCGCGCCGCCCCCGGCGTTTTTAGGCGGTTCGGGGACCGCTTGTCTCAATCTGTAACATCTAGCCGAGATTTTCGGCCCTACCTGTTACAGATTGAGACGAACAGGATTGCTCTTTCCGAAGAATCTAAATCTGTAACACGTAGCCCGCTTTTGACCGTCTACCTGTTACAAATCGAGACAAACGGAGTAGGACCTAACCCCGTATGTCCCTAACAGTCGAGCGTTCGACCAGCGTACTCGGCACATGAATCGCCTCGATAGACGAGCTCTCTCCAATCGCCGCCTCAAACGCAAGCTTACCGACACCGCGCAAATCAAATCGCAGCGTCGTCAGCCGATTGTGAGGAACAAGTCCCTCGAGTGCGTCGTCGATACCAACCACGCTCACGTCGTCGGGCACGGACAGGCCCGCGTTCTCGAGCGCGGCGATAACGCCCAGCGCCATCTGGTCATTTGCCGCAAGCACGGCAGTCGGCGCCTGCGACCCGCCGGCAAGCACCTCGGCCGCAATCCGCTCGCCCATGGCGTACCCACTGTCCGCACTCCAATCGCCACGCAGCATCGGAGCGGCATCGACATGAGCACGACCCAGCGTATCGCGCCAACCGGCCTCACGAAAACGCGAGGAAATCGAGTTTTCCGGACCCGCCACAAACCGCATATTCGAGTGACCATGTTCCAGCAGATAATTGGTCAACAGCTCGCACGAACCATACTGGTCGGAGTCGATCGTCGTGCAGCGCGGATGCGCATACATGGACAGGATGACCGTTCGCACTCCCGGCTGGGGAACAAACTCCTCAAAATCGGGAGCCATGCGGTTCATGTTGAGAATCATGCCGTCGACGGGTCGCTCGACCATGCGGCGCGAGGCATCGGCAAGTGTATAGGGCTTGTCGCCGCCCATCTCGATCATAGTGACGGCAAAATCATGCTCGCGCGCCGCTTGCATGATACCCTCGAGCGTCACCAGGTTACCGACACGTGTGATGTTGTACATGCACAGGCCAATAGAACGATACGACCCGCCGCGCAACGCCGCTCCAGCAAAATTGGGACGAAAGCCCAGCTCTTCCATGGCGGCCAGCACACGCTTGCGCGTCTTTTCCGTCACGTTGGGCATACCGTTGACCACGCGAGACACAGTCTGGCGGCTCACGCCAGCGAGCGCCGCAACCTCTGCCGCGCTCGCCGAACGACCATTCCTTGTCCGCTGAGCCATGCCTTCCACGCTAACCTGCTTCCCAACTATTCCCCGCGCCCATGGCGCATCGTACATACATTGATAACGTGCTCATGATACCCGAGCCATTTACCACAACATGAAAACTTCTGTCAATCAAAACCGCTTACCGAACAAATACAACCGTTCGCGGCTGTTTGAAGTTGTTTTGTTTCTATACATCCCAGCCGGATGTTAACGTGCTCATTGTCAAATGTTCACGTGCTCATTTTGGTTCTAATCATTTTAAGATAGTGTTTACCGGGCTTTTTCACCGCTGAACGCTAACCAGGGAGCCTCCTGAGCGCAAACGCACAATATCGAACAGCGAGACGAGAGGATGTATGCATATGTCTTTGCTAAACCGCGTACAGCAGCTGCCGAAGGGCTTTGTTTGGGGCGCCGCAACCGCCGCGTACCAAACGGAAGGTTCCACGAAGGTGGCAGGCAAGGGTAAGACCATGTGGGACGATTACCTTGTCGCCCAGGGTCGCTTTTTGCCCGACCCGGCCAGTGATTTCTACAACCGCTACGAGGAGGATATCCGCCTTTCTGCCGAGCATGGGCTCAACGCCATCCGTGTGTCCATCGCCTGGACCCGCATCTTCCCCAACGGCGACGATGCCGAGCCCCTCGCCGAGGGCGTTAAGCACTACCACGAGCTGTTCGCCTGCTGCAAAAAGTATGGCGTCGAGCCCTATGTGTCCCTGCATCACTTTGACTCCCCCGCCGCCCTGTTCAACCAGGGCGACTGGCTCAACCGCAAGACCGTCGACGCCTATGTGCGCTATGCCGAGTTCTGCTTCCGCGAGTTCCGCGAGGTCAAGAATTGGTTCACCATCAACGAGCTCATCAGCCTCTCGCACTCCCAATACATCCAAGGCAACTTCCCGCCCAACCATCACTTTGATGTGACGAGCGGCATCCAGAGCCAGCACAACGAGCTCGTTGCCCACGCCCGCGCCGTCAACCTGTATAAGGATCTTGACGAGACCGAGCACCTGGGCGGCCGCATTGGCATGGTCAACGTCCTGACGCCGGCATATCCTGCCACCGACTCGCCCGCCGACCAGCACGCCGCCGACCTGTACAACGCCTTCTACACCGACTTCATCATGGACGGCGCCTTCCTGGGCCACTACTCCGCGCGCACCCTCTCACTCATCAACGAGATTCTGCGTGCCAACAACGCCACGCTTACGGTTGAGGACAGCGACATGGAGGAGCTCGCCAAGGCGGCGCCCCGCAACGATATGTTCGGCCTCAACTACTATCAGTCGGCGTTTATCGCCGCCTACGATGGCGAGTCCACCAACAGCTTTAACGGCACCGGAGACAAGGGCACCTCGTGCTTTAAGTTTAAGGGCGTCGGGCAGCAGGTCGATATGCCGGGTATCCCCACCACCGACTGGGATTGGCTCATCTACCCGCAAGGCCTCTACGACACGCTCAAGCACATCAGCGCCACCTATCCCAACCTCCCCGTCATCTATATCACCGAAAACGGCCTGGGCCACAAGGACCCCGAGCCCGACGCAAACGGCATCGTCGCCGATCCCGAGCGCATCGACTTTGTCGACCAGCACATGGAGAAGGTGCTCCAGGCGCGCGCCGAGGGCGTCGACGTCCAGGGCTACTTTATCTGGAGCCTGCAGGACCAGTTCTCGTGGGCCAACGGCTATAACAAGCGCTACGGCCTGTTCTACATCGACTTCGACACGCAAAAACGCTACATCAAGCAGTCGGCACTCTGGTACAAGGAGCTCGCCGACACTATGGCGGACGCGCAGTAGCGCATCGCCTCGCTTTCCCCCGAGAAGGGAGCGGCCCTATGCGATACAAACCCAGCCGCTCCCCTCTCTCCCCCTGGGACCGACCCCGCCTGCACCCGGGCTTTTAGCAAGCGGGAGACCATATAGGTTTTCAACGTCCATGCCATTAAGATTTCATGCAAAGAGGAGCGTGAACTATGGAATCGATCGTTAAGTTCTTGGAGAAAGGTCAGCCGTACTTCGACAAGGTCTCTAAGAACATCTACCTTCAGGCCATTAAAGACGGCTTTTTGGCAGCAATGCCCATCATCCTGTCTTCTTCTGTCTTCCTGCTTATTTCGACCCTGCCGGGCGTTGTCGCCACGGTCGGCGGCTTTACGCTGCCCGACTGGTGGAACGTCGACGTCGTGAACTTCTGCAACAAGGTTTACAACTTCACGATGGGCGTCGTGGGCATCATGGTCGCCGGCACCACCGCAAGCGCGCTGACCGGCTCCAAGAACCGCCGCATGCCTGCCGGCAAGGCCATCAACGCCACGAGCACCATGGTCGCCGCCATGTGCGCTATGCTCATCTTGGCCGTTACCCAGACGAGTGCCAAGATCGACGGCGCCGATGTCTCGGTGTTCTTTACCGACAACATGGGCACCAAGGGCCTGCTGAGCTCCTTTGTCGCCGCATTTGCCACGGTCAACATCTATGCCTTCTGCATTAAGCGAGACATCACCATCAAGCTGCCCAAAGAAGTCCCCGGCGCCATCGCCCAGAACTTCCGCGACATCTTCGCCTTCAGCTTCTCCATCCTGTTTGTCGCCGTCATCGACGTTATCTGCCGCACCTGCTTGGCCGTCCCGTTTGCCAACGTCATCTCCACGCTGGTGAGCCCGCTGTTCGCCGCTGCCGATTCCTACGCCGGCCTCGCCCTCATCTGGTTCATGATCCCGCTGTTCTGGTTCATGGGCATCCACGGCCCCTCGGTCGTTAAGCCTGCCCTCAACGCCGCGCTGTTTGGCAACATCACCACCAACCTCGCCACGCTGCAGGCCGGCGGTCACCCCGCCCTCGCCCTGACCGAGAACTTCGGTAACTACATCGGCGAACTCGGCGGCACCGGCGCCACGTTCATTGTCCCGATCATCTTCCTGCTCTTTATGCGCTCCAAGCAGCTCAAGGCCGTCGGCAAAGCCTCTGTCGTACCCGTGATGTTCGCCGTCAACGAGCCGCTGCTGTTCGCCGCGCCCATCATCCTCAACCCGTACTTCCTGATCCCGTTCCTGTTTGCCCCCGTGGCCAACGTCCTCATTGGTAAGTTCTTCATCGACTTTTTGGGCATGAACGGCTTTATCTATGCCATGCCGTGGGCACTCCCCGGACCGATCGGCACCTTCATCGACACCAACTTCCAGCCGATCTCTCTGGTCCTGGTTGTCGTCCTGCTGGTCGTTGACTTCTTGATCTACTACCCGTTCTGCAAGGCCTACGACAACGTCCTGTGCAAGCAGGAGGCCGAGACCCTGGCCGAAGAAGAGGCCGAGGAGACCAAGGCCGTCAAGACCGCTGCCGCCCCCGCCGTTGAGGCTCCTGTTGTCGAGACCGCTTCTGCCACTGAGGCCTCCGCAGCTCCGTCCGCCCTTAAGGGCAAGGATCTGAGGGTTCTGGTTCTGTGCGCTGGCGCCGGCACCTCTGCACTGCTCGCCAACGCGCTTAAGGAAGGCGCCGACGAGCTGGGCATCGACATTACCGCCAACGCCGGTGCCTACGGCAGCCACTACGCCATCATGGACCAGTACAACGTCATCGTCCTGGCTCCGCAGGTTCGCACCTATTACAACGAGATGAAGGCCGACACCGACCGCCTGGGCATCACGCTGCTGTCGCCCAAGGGCAAACAGTACATCGACCTCACTAAGGATCCCAAGGGTGCCGTCGCCTGGATCGAGGAAAACCTCGAGGCATAAGACGCTGACACCACCTGCCGCTTGCAGACAATAAATGGCCCGTGCATCGATGCGTGATGCGCGGGCCATTTTGTTTAGACCGCACCCGTCCTCCTGTTCATCTCAACCTGTAACATCTAGCCGAGTTTTTCGGTCCTAACTGTTACAGATTGAGACGAACGCACAGGCCAAGCCGAAAATCTCAATCTGTAACATGTAGACCACTTTTGACCGCTTAGACGTTACAGATCGAGACAAACGGAATATACCGGACCGAATTGTCTAAATCTGTAACAATTAGCTGAGATTTTCGGCTCTACCTGTTACAGATTGAGATGAACGAGCCGAGCACGTCTACACCCGCAGGTCCTTTACGCTGGAACGCTCGACCAGCACACCCGAGACGAGCGTACGGCTTCTGGAGCTCGGGGCCTCCAGACCTGCGACGACCTCGTTAAGCGCACGGACGCCCAGCTCGCGGTGGCGAAACTTCACCGACGTCAGAATCGAGTTGGGAATCGTCTTATAGAGCTCATCGTCGAAGCCGATCACGGACACATCATTGGGCACACTGAGCCCTTTGTCACGTAGAGCCATCATCACGCCGTTTGCCATGCAGTCGTTAGCAGCGAGGACCGCCGTGCAATCGGGCTTATCGGCAAGCACAAGGCCCGCGGCATAGCCACTATCCGCATTCCAATCGCCTTGCAGAGGCTCGGGCGGCTCAATGCCACGCGCCTCGAGTGCCGCACGCCAACCTTTCATACGGCACTGGCTCGACAGTGACTCTTTCTTACCAGAGACGAAGTACACGTTCTTGTGCCCGCGATTCAAGAAGTACTCGCACGCCATGCGCGCGCCGCCCTCTTGGTCGTCACTGACGGTGGAGCAGGTAGGATGCTCCATCGGTGTGATAATCACCGTCTTGAGGTCTTTCGGTGCCTCAAAGGTATCAAAGTCATCAACCATCTGACGCAGGTTGAAGATCATGCCATCAATAGGCAGCCGCGACATCCTGCGCGCCGCATCGGCAAGGGTCATCTTCTCCGCTGCGCACTTCTTAATCATCGTGAGCGCAAAGCCGCGTTCTTCGGCGGCATCGGCGATACCGTCAATCATGTCCACGGCACCGCCCGATAAGTGGAACAGCACCACGCCGATGCACCCGTAACGACCCAACTTGAGTGAACGCGCGGCAAAGTTCGCCCGGAACCCAAGCGCCTCCATGGCCGCATGGACCCTATCGCGTGTCGACTCTCGCACGCTATCGGGCTCGTTGATCACACGCGAAACCGTCTTGAGAGAAACACCCGCGGCAACTGCCACATCATTCATTGAGACATTTTTCTTGTCCATCGTTGCCACTGCTTCTCCAGTCGGTTTTGCATCGCTTGTTTTTTGCGTTCTAGCATACACTACCTGCCCGACTAACAAATCAACCGTTTACCGTACAATATCGACCGCTCACCCGTAAATCCTTGTTGCTCTTCCAAAAATGTCTTACGTTGTCATTAACGAAATGACAACGTTGTCATTTCGCAATGCCTTCCTTAAGCAGGAAGGTTTCCGGGCAGTCCTGACCATCCATCGACGACCAGTTCCATCCACATGCATCGCGCATCAAGTAGCAAAGGAGCTCTATGGACGCCATCGTAAAGATGCTCGAAAAGCATCAACCGTTCTTTGAGAAGATCTCGAGGAACATCTACCTCCAGGCCATCAAGGACGGATTCCTTGGGTGCATGCCCATCGTCCTTACCTCTTCGATCTTCCTGCTGATCGCCACCCTTCCCGGCGTAGTTGGCATCACGCTGCCCCAGCCGCTCATCGACTGGTGCAACAAGCTGTACAACTTCACCATGGGCGTCATGGGCATCATGGTTGCCGGCACCACCGCCAAGAACTTCACGGCTTCCATGAACCGTCGCATGCCCGCCGGCAAGGTGCTCAACGACGGCTCCACCATGGTGGCCGCCCAGTGCAGCATGCTGCTGCTCGCAGTCACGCAGTTCACCACCAAGTTCAACGGCTCCGAGCTTTCGGTCTTCGATTGCACCAGCATGGGCACGCGCGGTCTGTTCTCGGCCTATATCGCCGCGTTCATTACCGTGTGGGTCTACAAATTCTGCGTCTCGCGCGATTTGACCATTAAGCTGCCCAAGGAGGTCCCGGGCGCCATCGCTCAGAACTTCCGCGACATCATCCCCTTTGGCGGCGCCGTCATTATCTGCGGCATCATCGATGTCGTCGTGCGCAACCTCATGGGCGTTCCGTTCTCCGAGCTGCTCATCAAGCTGCTCTCCCCGCTCTTCACTGCGGCAGAAACCTATCCTGGCCTTATCCTTATCCAGGCAGCCACCGCGTTCTTCTGGTTCATCGGCGTCCACGGCCCCTCGATCGTCCAGCCGGGCATCGACCCCATCCGTCTTGCCAACCAGGCCGAGAACCTGCAGGTTCTGCTGGCCGGTGGTCACCCCGCCCATTCCCTCACCTTTAACATGTCGCTCGTGGGTGAGTTCGGCGGCACCGGTGCCACGTTTATCGTGCCGCTCCTGCTGATTCTCTTTATGAAGTCCAAGCAGCTCAAAGCCGTCGGTAAGGCCTCGATTGTTCCTGTTGCCTTCGCCGTCAACGAGCCGCTGCTCTTTGGCGCGCCGATGATCCTTAACCCCTACATGCTCATCCCCTTTGTTGCCGCCGGCTGCGTCAACGTGAGTGTTGCCAAGTTCTTTATCGACAATGTGGGCATGAACGGCTTCTCCTTCGTGGTGCCTTGGGCCACCCCCGCCCCCATCGGTATCTTCATCACCACGAACTTCCAGCTTATTGCCCTGGTATTTGTCGCGATCATCATCTTGCTGGACGCCGTCATCTACCTGCCGTTCTTGAAGGCATACGATAAGCTGCTCTGCGACCAGGAGGCCGAGCGCGCCGCCGAGCTGGGTCTCGAGTCCAATGGTGCCGCTGCCGTCGCCGCCAGCACCTCCGCGCCCGCTGTCGAGCAGACCGCCGCTTCCGTCGAGCCGACCGCCGCTGCCGCCGACAGCAAGCCTGTCGCCGATCAGCCTGAGCCCGCCTCCGACGCATCCGCTAAGAAGGATGTCGATGGCCTGAAGGTCCTCGTCCTGTGCGCCGGCGCCGGCACCTCTGCCATGCTTGCCAATGCCATCAAGGAAGGTGCCGCGCAGACCGGAGAGAACATTGCTTCCTCCGCAGGCGCCTATGGCCAGCACACTGCCATCATGGATCAGTACGACGTCATCGTGCTCGCCCCGCAGGTTCGTAGCTACTACAACGACATGAAGGCCGACACCGATCGTCTGGGCATTAAGCTGCTCGCCCCGCGCGGCAAGGAATATATCGACCTTACCCGCGACCCCGCCGGCGCCATCAAGTGGCTCCGCGAGAACCTCGACTAGTTCCTCCCTCTGTTGGTGCCCGGATCCCCAGTTCGGGCACCTCTCCCTATTCGTATCCCACAGAAAGGATGACTCATGACCAACCCCATGCAGTTCCCCGACGGCTTTGTGTTTGGCGGCGCCACCGCCGCTTACCAGGTTGAGGGCGAGACCCGCACACACGGCAAGGGCAAAGTGCCCTGGGACGATTTCCTGGCAGCCCAGGGTCGCTTCTCCCCCGATCCCGCAAGCGACTTCTACAACAAGTACCCGGTCGATATCGACCTGTGCCAGCGCTTCGGCATTAACGGCATTCGTGTCTCCATCGCTTGGAGCCGCATCTTCCCCAACGGCACCGGCGAGATTAACCCCGAGGGTGTTGCCTTCTATCACGAGCTCTTTGCCACCTGCAATAATGCCGGCGTTATCCCCTATGTCACGCTCGATCACTTTGATACACCTGAGGCCTTTTACCAGAACGGCGGCGAGGGCTTCCTGACGCGCACGACGATCGACGCCTTTGTCGAGTACGCCAAGTTCTGCTTTGCCGAGTTCACCGAGGTCAAGCACTGGTTTACCTTTAACGAGATTCCCGCGACCGCCGAGGGCAGCTTTATCGTCGGCAACTGGCCGCACGGCGAGAAGTATCGCCTGGACAAGGCCTTCCAGCTCATGCACAACATGATGGTGGCCCACGCCAAGGCTGTCGTCGCCTTCCATGAGGGCGGCTTTGAGGGCGAGATCGGCATTGTCCAGAACCTGGAGCCCAAGTATCCCCTCGATCCCAACAACGCCGCCGACTGCGAGGCAGCTCGCATGGCCGACGTCATCAACAACCGCTGGGTACTCGACGCTACCTTCCGCGGCCACTATGCAGCCGACACCATGGAGGCTGCGACCAAGCTGGCCCATATCGCCGGCGGCGAGCTCGACGTCCGCGACGAGGACATCGCCGCGCTGACCGCCGCGCTCCCCTACAACGATTGCTTGGGCGTCAACACCTACAAGTGCCAGTTCCTGCGTGCTGCCGAGGGCGAAAACGACATCAACCACAATGGCACCGGCGACAAGGGCTCCTCGCGCTGGTTCCTCAAGGGCGTGGGCGAGTCATGCGTGCGCGAAGGCGTACCCACCACCGATTGGGACTGGATTATCTATCCCGAGGGCCTGTACGACCTGCTGCTGCGCATTAAGAACGATTACCCCAACTACAAGAAGATCTACATTACCGAGAACGGCATGGGCTATAAGGACGACTTCGAGGATGGCTTTATCGACGACGCCCCTCGCATCGACTACATGCGTCAACATCTCGCATGGATCCTCAAGGCGATTGACGGCGGCGTAAACATCGACGGCTACTTCGTGTGGTCGCTGCAGGACCAGTTCTCCTGGACCAACGGCTACAACAAGCGCTACGGCCTGTTCTACATCGACTTTGAGACCCAGAAGCGCTATCCCAAGGCGAGCGCGTACTGGTACAAGAACGTCGCGGAGACCGGCCTGCTCATGGCCTAACTTTTGCCGCATACCCCCTGTCGGCCGCATGCGAATCCCTCCACGGGTTCGCATACGGCCTTTTTGTTTTGGTTCGGCCCGTGCGGGCCGTTTATCTCGATCTGTAACATCTAGCAGGGATTTTCAATCCTAACTGTTATAGATTTAGACGAACGAGCAACCAGGGCTAAAAGATCTCAATCTGTAACACGTAGCCCACTTTTAACCGTCTAACTGTTACAGATCGAGACAAACGCCACAGGTTAATCCCTTTAATCTCAATCTGTAACATCTAGCCGAGTTTTTCGATCCCAACCGTTACTGATTGAGACAATTGGATAGTCAAATCCGCGCTTTCCAAGCAGCTGTGAAGCGCGCCTCTTATCTTGTTTTCAGTATCACGAACATATTTTCGGCATCATTTCATGTTATTATGATACCGAAAATATGTTCGTGATACTGAAAGGAGCCATATGCGCCGGTTTGATTACGCCATAGTTCCAGCGGAACTCGAAGCAACTCCAATCACCAACCTCCTCCTCTCGATACGCGAGCATAAAGGCCGACAGCTTGTTCTGAGTCAAGTCAAACCCGAACTCCTATCGTCCCTAATGGAGGAGGCTAAGATCCAAAGCACCCAATCCTCCAACGGACTTGAAGGAATTGTTACCACCCAAAAA
>URTZ01000021.1 GCA_900550825.1 uncultured Collinsella sp.
GAGCGTCCGGCTGATAACCGGGAGGTCACAAGTTCGAATCTTGTCAGGTCCACCACTTTCTTTCGCAATAAACACCCCAGCGAGAGCCGAGTCGCCGCTGGGGTGTTTATTACTGTCTCCGTGGGGGTTTAGCTCAGCTGGGAGAGCGCGGGCTTTGCAAGCCTGAGGTCAGGGGTTCGATCCCCCTAACCTCCACCATGATGGACCTGTAGCTCAGTTGGTTAGAGCGTCCGGCTGATAACCGGGAGGTCACAAGTTCGAATCTTGTCAGGTCCACCATCAGAACTGTGAAGAGCCCTGGGGCGTTGCCTCGGGGCTTTTTCTTGTCTGTGATAAATCTCATTTTGGTTTTGTGTGCTGTGCGAAAGATTGGGTAGTATAGCTATTCAATGCGGCGACCCTGCCGTGTGTTAACCGCTACGTACCGGAGGTGTTCCATGGTTCGTGTCGACATAGAGACCATCGTCATGGCCGCCGGTCCCGTGCCATCGCTTATCGTGCTTCGTGAGCGCAGCAACAAATCGGACTCGCCCGCGCCGCTGCGTTCCCTTTCCATTCAGACTGGTTCGTTTGAAGCTGCTGCCATCAGTCGCGGCATCGATAGCGGCCGCGCCGAGCGCCCGATTACCCATGACCTGCTGCTCGATACCGTTGACGCCCTGGGCGCCAAGCTCGAGCGCATCGAGATCGTTCGCGCCGAGCCGCCGGTGTTTTATGCGACGATTGTCGTGCTTGCCAATGGTGACGAACGCAAAATCGACGCCCGTCCCAGCGACGCCATTGCCCTCGCCGTGCGCAGCAATGCCCCCATGTTTGTGGAGGACGACATCATGAATCGCTTGGGTACCGTTTCTACCCACGCCGAGGAAGTCGACGACGAGCAGGAGTTCGAAAAGTTCGATGAGTTCGTCCACACACTCTCACCCGATGATTTCTAAATGCCGGGCAACCGTGAGACGGGGCATGCACTGATGGGAAATGGCGTTTCGGCCGAAGCTGCCGCCATTGCCCGCGAGGCGCAGATGCGTTCCGAGGCCTCCGAGGCCGCCCGCATCGCCTATGTGACGCAGGCCCGCACGCTTCGCGAGCGCCGTGGCTCCTATATCAAGATGGTTGTCGTCTCCGCCCTTGTCGCGGCAATCTGCTCTCGTCTTCGTGGTACAGTTGGTGCGCTTGGGTTTTCGATTTCAACAGGCTTGGTGATCTGGGGCGTGGTCGATGCGGTAATGTTGGCCAACCAGATCAAGGTGCTCGACAAGCGCGCGATGGATATGATGCGCGCCCGCGACGCTGCCGCCAAGATCGCTGCCGAGGCGCAAGAACTGTAACGACGCCGGACTCGATGGGAAGGTCTAAAGATGGCACAGGATATGCAGGACGCCGGTAACGTCTCCGCCGAGCTCGACGCCATGGTGTGCGATCTGATTGGCGCCTTCTTGGACGACCTTGCCGCGGGCGAGAACCCGGGCGTGGTCGTGGCAATTGAGGACGCTGCTTCCAACCGCTATCTGGCGGCGCTCGACGAGGATGGCGAAGAGGCGTGCCTCGAGGCCGCCACTAACTTTATCTCCGAGCATAAGATGGGTCTTAAGGACGAGGGGCTGGGCCGCATCGCCCGCTACGCCATCGGCTATACCGGCTGCGTCGAAATTGACGGCGGCTATCACGATGCCCTGCTCGTGAGCTTCTTCGAAACCACGCTCGAGAGCGGTTTTTCGGCATATGTGCTGTATGAGGGCATGGGTGCCGGCGATGGTTTTATGTGGAGCGACCCTGAACCTGCAGGTGAGGAAACCCCTCTTATCTAAAATCGCTAAAATAAACGAGTTTTCGGTAAAAGGCTCAATATTCCCGCTGAGCGTTGTATCGCTGGGCGGGCCGCATACGCGTGCCGTTTGTATATGGATAGAAGATAGGGGAACTACATGCGCGTAGACAATCTGAGGAACATCGCCATCATCGCCCACGTCGACCACGGCAAGACGACGATGGTCGACAAGCTCCTGCGTGCCACGGACGCCTTCCGTGCCAACCAGCAGGTCGAGGACCGCGTCCTGGACTCTAACGACCAGGAGCGCGAGCGCGGCATCACGATTCTCGCCAAGAACATCTCTATCGAGTACAAGGACGTCAAGATCAACGTCATCGACACCCCGGGCCACGCCGACTTTGGCGGCGAGGTCGAGCGCGTGCTGCGTATGGCCGACGGCGCCCTGCTGCTGGTCGATGCTTTTGAGGGCCCCATGCCCCAGACCCGCTTCGTGCTGCGTCACGCTATCGACACCGGCCTCAAGATCATGATCGTCATCAACAAGATCGACCGTCCGGGTGCCAACCCCGAGAAGGCCTACAACGACTGCCTGGACCTTATGGCCGACCTGGGTGCCACCGACGACCAGCTCGAGTTCGCCATGGAGCACGTGGTCTACGCCAGCGCCATGAATGGCTTTGCCCGTCTTGACCCCAACGACGGCAACATGGACATGTATCCGCTGCTTGATATGATCATCGACGACATGCCCGCTCCCGAGGTTGACGAGAACGCCCCGCTGGCCATGCAGTGCGTGACCATTGACCACTCCAACTTCGTTGGCCGCATCGGCATCGGTCGCGTGTACTCCGGTACCATCCATCAGGGCGATCAGATCCTGGTCGTCAAGAACGACGGCTCCAGCGCCACCGCCACCGTCAAGCAGCTCTTTACCTTCGACTACTTGGGCCGCACCGAGTGCCAGGAAGTCGGCGCCGGTGACATCGCCGCCGTCGTGGGCATCGATCGCACCGATATCGGCGATGTCTACACCGACCCCGAGAACCCTGTCGAGCTCGAGCCCATCGAGATCGACCCGCCGACTCTGTCCATCGTCTTTGAGGCTTCGACCTCCCCGCTCGTCGGTCGCGACGGCGACATCGTGGGCGCCCGTCAGCTCAAGGAGCGCCTGTTCAACGAGGCCGAGAACAACGTAACCATGAAGATCGAGGAGCTCGAGGACAAGAGCGGCGTCGAGGTCTCGGGCCGCGGCATTCTGCACCTGTCCGTTCTGATGGAGTCCATGCGCCGCGAGGGCTTTGAGTTCCAGGTCGGTCGTCCCCGCGTTCTGTTTAAGAAGGACGAGAACGGCAACAAGATGGAGCCCGTCGAGCAGGCCGTCGTCGAGTGCCCGGACGAGTACTCGGGCAAGGTCGTTGAGGTCTTCGGCACCTCCGGCGGCATCATGACGAGCATGGACACCTCGGGCATCGTGACGCACCTCGAGTTTAAGATCCCGACCCGCGGCATCATGGGTCTTAAGAACCGCATCATGAACGTCACCCACGGCGAGGGCGTGTTCTACCACACCTTCCTGGAGTATGGTCCCTACGCCGGCGAGATCGGCAACCGTCAGAACGGCGCCATGATCTCCATGACTACCGAGAAGGCCGTTGCCTACGCTCTGGGCACGCTGCAGGAGCGCGGTCAGCTGTTCGTTGAGCCGGGCACCGAGTGCTATGAGGGCATGATCGTGGGCGAGCGCAGCAAGGCCGGCGACATGGTCGTCAACATCGCCCGTACCAAGAACCTGGGCAACCAGCGTTCCTCGACCTCCGATATCTCCGTCCAGCTGGTGCCGCCCCGCACCTTCTCGCTGGAGGAGGCGCTGGAGTACATCGCCGACGACGAGCTGGTCGAGATTACTCCCAAGAACATTCGTCTGCGCAAGCGTCTGCTCAACGCCACCGACCGCAAGAAGGCCGCCGTCCGCGCCGGTCAGGTCAACAAATAAGCGCTGGGCTTTATAGCGTCTAACAAGAAAGGGCGTCGACCGCAATGGTCGGCGCCCTTTTTGTGCACAGGGACTGAGCTGGTCTGCACCACCACAAAGGTGCCTGGCCCCTTTATGGTGGTTGGCGGCTAAGCGGTGGGGAGTCCTGGCGTGTTAGCCGGCTGCTGCGGTTTGAGGTGGGCGTTGCGCCAGATGATTTGGATGATGTAGCCGAGTGTAAAGACGAAGGCCACGCCGCTGATGAAGTCGCCTACGAGGGGGATTGCCGTAAGCGCGCCCGCGGCGATGCCACCCACGGCTGCCATGGCGTAGCGGTTTTGGCTGTGTCCGACCATGCGGACGATCGCGCACCCCGCAAAGGCACTCGACACCAACGCGATGCCGATAACGCCGCACAAGAGGGCTCCGGCAAGCGATAGACCGGCGATAGAGATAATCAGCAGTAGGACGGTGGGGACGACAGCAATCGTACCCAGAAGACCGCTCACCCACAGGGGCGTGGGGCGCTGGTGGAGCATTCCGGCGGCGCTGGCGGTCGCTCGCGGAAAGACGAGCTCGAGCAGCAGAGCGACAAAGCAGGTCGAGAGCGCTGCGGCCACGATGCCGCCGATGACATCGTTAACGGTGGAAGTATTCTCGTTCTCGGTGCGGTCGATCTTAAGCGCGCCGACCTCGGCTCCCGCGGCGCGCTCGGGGTCCTCGGAGACGTGCGCGTTCACGGTGCCGGTGATGTGGGCGTTCTTGCCCAGGATGAGCTTGTCGGCCCAAACCTCGACATCGCCCTCGACGGTGCCATCGATGGTCACCGTATCGCCCGCAAGCGCTGCCGACTTGGTAGAGCCGCGCAGGGCAACCGTCTCGCCTATCGCATAGAAACAGTTGGCGGTGCTGTCGGAATTGAGCACGACATGCTGACCGACGACCGTGACGCTGCCATCAACCGTGGTCTGGGCGATATCGATAGTGCGTGCCGCCAAGCGGACGGCGCCGCCCACCGTGCAGTCGCGGATGGAGAGGCTCTCGCCTGCTGCAATTATGTCGCGGCCGATGGACGCATCGTCCAAGTTGAGGGCCTGACCTGCCCAGTACAGGTCACCTTCGACGCCGGACGAATTGGCGTCATTGTCGGTCGCAAGTACGTTGCCTGCGGTGTCCGTGCCGGCGAACGACGCCGTGGGAAGCGCGGTGATCGCCAGCGCGATGAGCGCGAATGCCATAAGCAGGCAGCGACGCATCTTGTGTGACGGCGCCGCCGCGGTTTGATTGAAAGCCATGGTTGATCCTTTTGTTAGGTGTTTGGCATATACCTAACAGGGTACCCAACGCGCGGGCGCTCTAAAAGAACCTCTCGGTTGCATTTCGAGGTAAAAGGCCGCGTCAACTATTTTTTACGGTGCAAAAAGCGCGCGATGTCTTCTTCGGTGGGGCTTTTGATGTCAAAGCGCAGCGAGAGCCAGCGCAGTCCCATGGTCACGACAACGCATACGACCAACGCGGCGACATTGCTCATGATGCCGCTCATAACGAGACACACATAGCTTGTCGATCCGGCGATGGCGGCGATGGCATAAAAGTTAGTACGTTGGAAAATGCCCGGAACCACGCCCATAAAGCCGTCGCGCAGCATGCCGCCGCCTACTGCGGTAAAAAAGCCCATCATGATGCACACCGCCGGTGCAAAGCCGTAGACCAGCGCCTTGTCCGCTCCGGTGGCGGCATAGATGCCGACCGAGATGATGTCGAGCAGGGGAATGAGTTTTTCGGGTTTGTCGACGATTGCCGGGAAAATGTAGATGATGGCTGCCGTGGCAATGGAAAGCGGCAGCGCCATTGGCTGGTTGAGGATGTAGACGTTGCCCACCTGCAGCGTCATGTCGCGTAAAAGACCGCCGCCCAAGCCACAGACCACGGCGAGCGCGACGGCGCCCACCAGGTCGAGTTTGTGCTCGCGTGCGACCAACACGCCCGAGATCGATGCCGCGACGACGGCGAACATTTCGAGCCAAAACGGGATGGCAACCATGGCATCCGAGGCGTGTGCGGTAACGATCATAGCGGCGGCAACGGGCAAGATGGGGTCCTTTGAGTTACGGGTTTAGACAATGCCCGTACATAGTACATGTTCGGCGCCGATTGCGACCCTATTGCTCGGCAAACGGTCGGGACTGGGTGGGGGCGTGGCGTTACTGGAATGCCAAGGGTCCAAAACATGTACGTCAGCCTCCAAAAACGACATTTTCCGACATCTTTGGAGGCTGACGTACATGTTTGGATTGAGCTCACAGCATGAGTGAGTTGATTTACTCACATCCGGTATATTTCCCCACTTCAACGGACATAAGAGTTGGATACCGGCTCAGAGCGAGAGGCCCTCAATGGATACCCCTGTTCTCATTTCGCATAAAACCGCATGGCTTGTCCATCATGCACCCCAGAATTTGGTTCAGTCTCTTGCGCGGCACGACTACCAGATAGGCGCACAAGGCATCTCCACCCAGCAACGTGTTGCGCGCATACGACAGGCCCTTACCGACTGCGGCATTCCGTCCGATATGCTTAAGACTATCGATATCGCGGTTGTATTCGAATTTGAGCGAATTCGTACCAAAGGCGTCGTTTGCCACATTCTTGGACAAAATCTTCCCTACGAGCATATTAACGAGTTGACGCCCGGAATCTTCATCACCGACGAAGCCTTCGCCTTCGTGCTCGCTGCCGAGTGGATGGATAGGATCGAATATCTCGAATATGGCTATGAAGTTTGCGGCGATTATCGCATGAGGCTCAATCCCGCCGACCCTTATACCGAGCAACCAGCCACCACCTCCAAGGATGAAATAACCGAACTGCTCGATCGGCACCCCGGAAAACCCGGTGCCACACGTGCACGGCTCGCGCTCAGGCACATCTACGATCGCTCGGCCTCGCCTATGGAGACCGCTTCGGCAATCGCCCTCTCGCTCCCAACAAGCGAAGGCGGCGTTGGCATCCGAGGTGTCGAACTCAACAAACCGCTCGAGATCCCTCAACGTCTCTGGCATTGCGCCAAAGCTCGAACGCTCAAAATCGATGCGCTCGTGACCTATAAGCGCAGGGCGCTCGGTATCGAATATAAGGGCGGTTTTCACGATGAGCTCGAGCGCAAGGGAGCAGATGCGGAGCGAGAGGCCGTTCTCTCCCAAATGGGATATCGAATCGTTACGCTCACTTCGGCTCAGTTCGGCAGCCAGCTCGCCTTTCACCGCGCCATGAACAACATTCGCGAAGCACTCGGCATGCCTCGCTGTACCGACACCGGGTACCAGAGAAAACAAAACGAACTACGCAAGGCACTTATCCGCAACTGGAAAAGCATACGAGACGAGGAGGCACCTTCCGAATAGCGCCGCTCCCGTGAGCTCAATCCAAACGTGTACGTCAGCCTCCAAAGATGTCGAAAAATGTCGTTTTTTGAGGCTGACGTACATGTTTGGGGAAGCGTGGGATCGAGACGTATTTCGATAACAAAAAAGCTCCCATTCTTGGGAGCTTTCTCAACCAAAATGGCGGAGGAGGAGGGATTCGAACCCTCGTGACCTTATACAGGCCAAACGGTTTTCGAGACCGCCGCATTCAACCACTCTGCCACCCCTCCGCGTGGGGTAAAAACAAAGCAGGCTCGAAGGCCTGCTTTGGAATTAACTGGCGGAGAGTCAGGGATTTGAACCCTGGAGACGCTTTTGACGCCTACACGATTTCCAATCGTGCTCCTTCGGCCACTCGGACAACTCTCCGTTAAATGCGAAAGTCAGTATACACGAGGAATCGCAAAGTGCAAACAGAAAAGTTGGCATTTTTTAAAACGCTCGGCCGCGCTTGGCGTTGCAGCGGGGTTTGAGGTGCCAAAAAACGGCTTCCGACCAGCGTGGTTGATCAACTCAATTGTTCAAAAGGGGTATTCATAAGCGACTTGGCAATGAATTTAAAAATCTTTGGGTGGTGCTGTGGACCACTGGTATGCATTTCGCGACCACAGCCTTGTGCCCGTTGACCTGCGGCTTGGCTCAGCTTGTCCCCGCGGCATCGTATCTTGTCCACAAATCCGTCAAGCTCTTGGTCGGCATTTGGTTGGAATGCGCATGAAACGTCGTGCGAGTATGGGCATATGTGGAGGTCATGAGGTTGTAGCTGCATATTCTTGCGGCCTGGGAGGTTGAAAGATATTATTACCAAGTCTTTTCCTGCTTCAGGCGCACCTTCACGACCTGAAGCCACATTTGCCCAGAGGAGGTGACAATATGAAGGCTTATGAACTGCTGTTCTTTGTTGACCCGTCGCTCGACCCCGAGACTCGTCTCGCTGTTATGAAGCGTATCGATACCACGATCGCTGAGGGCGCTGGCAAGGTCGACTCCGTTGACGAGTGGGGCAAGCGCAAGCTCGCCTACGAGATCAACGACCTCACCGATGGTGACTACACCCTCATCAACTTCCACGCAGATCCTACCCAGATCGCCGAGCTTGATCGCGTCCTGCGCATCACCGACGCTGTGGTCCGCCACATGATCGTCCGTCGCGACGACCAGGAGTAAGACTGTCGTTTTGGACTGGGCTTGTGCCCCAAGAGGAAGTAGTGAGTTATGAGCATCAATCGAGTGAACATCACCGGTAACCTCACCCGCGATCCCGAGCTGCGCGCCACCGCCGGCGGAACCCAGGTTCTGTCCTTTGGCGTCGCCGTGAACGATCGTCGCCGCAACGCGCAGACTGGCGAGTGGGAGGACTATCCCAACTTTGTCGACTGCACCATGTTCGGCACCCGCGCCGAGGCCGTGAGCCGTTTCCTGGCAAAGGGAAACAAGGTCGCGATCGAGGGCAAGCTGCGCTACAGCTCTTGGGAGCGCGACGGCCAGCGCCGGAGCAAGCTTGAGGTCATCGTCGATGAGATCGAGTTTATGAGCTCCCGTGGTGGCCAGGGTGGCTACGACCAGGGCGGTTACGCCCCCGCAGCTTCCGCGCCCGCAGCACGTCCTGCCGCGCCGGTGGCTACGCCGCCCGCGGTCGACGTCTACGATGAGGACATCCCGTTCTAAGGGTTGTTCACCTATTTTTGAGTGAGAGGCGGCTTCGGTTCGCCGAAGTTGCCAAATGAAAGGTATTTTGACATGGCTAATGATTTTTCTGCACGTCAGCCGCGTCGTAAGTACTGCCAGTTCTGCAAGGAGAACACTGAGTTCATCGACTATAAGGACACTCAGCTTCTCCGTAAGTACATGACCGACCGTGGCAAGATCAAGCCCCGTCGCGTCACTGGCGCTTGCACGCAGCATCAGCATGACATCGCCAACGCCATCAAGCGCGCCCGCGAGATGGCTCTCCTGCCGTACACCGTCCCCGTGGTTTCCTCTCGTGGCAACCGCGACCGCGGCTAAGAAGGGAGACGCATCATGAAGGTTATTCTTCTCGATGAGATCAAGGGCAAGGGCGGCGAGGGTGACGTCGTAGAGGTCGCTCAGGGTTACGCTGAGAACTTCCTGTTCCCCAAGAAGCTCGCTGTTGCCGCCACCAAGGGCAACCTCAAGCAGCTTGACGAGCGTCGCAACAACATCGCCAAGCGCGAGGCCGTCCGTCTGGCTACCGCCAACGAGACCAAGGCTGCCTTCGAGGGCAAGACGGTCACCGTTGACGTCAAGGTCGGCGACGAGGGCATCCTCTTTGGCTCCGTTACCGCCGCTATGATCGCTGACGCCATCAAGGCTCAGCTCGGTATGGACATCGACCGCAAGCGCGTCGAGCTCGGTAAGCCCATCAAGGTTGCCGGTGCCCACACCGTTGCCATCTCGCTGTACCGCGAGATCAAGGCCGAGGTTGTCGTTCTCGTCGGCGTTACCGCCGAGGAGCTCGCTGCCGAGGCTGAGGTCGAGGAGGCCGCTGAGGTCGCCGAGGCCGAGACCGCCGAGGTCGAGACTGAGGCTGCTGCCGAGTAGCATTTGCTGCAACGCAACAATCTTGTTCTAAGAAGGGCGCTCTGGGAAACCAGGGCGCCCTTTTGTTTTTTGCGCTGAGTGAGTGTCATGGTGAACGTTGCGTCGAAGTCCTATATACAGGACCGTTCATCCGTTTGGTTCGGTGATGATTGGCGGCGCGCGGCGCGTTTTGGGACCGTGGCTGATACTATGGATGCTCGCAAGCGATATGAATGAGGATGCTCATGGCATATGACGATAGGGAGACGGGGCTGACGGTCGAGGACCGCGGCTCAAAGTTGGGTCTTCCCCAAAACCAAGATGCAGAGGCCAATGTACTGGCCGCTATGCTGCTATCGCCCGAGGTGGTCGAAGAGGCCCAGGTCGAGCTGCAGCCCGATGATTTCTACCGGCCCATTCATAAGACCATCTACACCGCGATGGTCGATATGTACAACAGCCGCATTCCCATCGACTCCATCTCGCTGATCGATTACCTGCGAAGCATCAACAAGCTCGATGCCGTGGGCGGCGAGGCCTACATTTTGGAGCTGATGGGTCAGACTCTGTCGCTCGTGAACTGGCAGCACCATGCCGCCATCGTTCGTCGCGATTCGATGCTGCGCGAGCTGATCGGCGCCACCAACGAGATCAACGCGCTGGCATATAACGCCCCCACCGACACCAAAGAGGTCGTGGAGCTAGCCGAGAGCAAGCTGCTCAAGGTCACGGCACGCGAGGTCAAGTCGAGCTACAAGACGCTGACCGAGTTTATGGTTGAGGCCTATAACGAGGCCGAGGAAGTGTGTCAGGCCGGTGGCCAGGCTGCGGGCGTGCCCACGGGCTTCCCGTCACTCGACCGCATGCTCATGGGCTTCCGCGAGGGCCAGCTCATCATTATCGGCGCCCGCCCTGCTGTGGGTAAGACGTCGTTCGCCCTGAATCTGGCGCTCAACGCTGCCGCTGCCGGTTATACCGTCGGCTTCTTCTCGCTGGAGATGTCGGGCAAAGAAATTGCCCAGCGTCTGATTTGCGCCTACGCCATGATCTCGATCAGTGACTTCCGCATGGGCCGCATTAGCCCCGAGCAGTGGGCCAATATCAACGAGGCCACGCAGACCTTGTCCAAGCTCGATATTCTGATTGACGATACGCCCGGCACCACAGTGACCGAGATTCGCGCCAAGAGCCGCCGCATGCTCCATAACAAGGAGAAGGCAATCATCATCCTGGACTACCTGCAGCTGGTGAGTCCTCCGCCGGGACGCCGCTCCGAGAGCCGTACCGTCGAGGTTTCGGAGATGTCGCGTGGTCTGAAGATCATGGCCAAGGAGCTCAAGATCCCGCTCATCGCGCTGTCGCAGCTCTCGCGTCAGGTCGAATCCCGTACCGGCAAGCGCCCGCAGCTTTCCGACCTTCGTGAATCGGGCTCCATCGAGCAGGACGCCGATATCGTTATGTTCTTGGACCGCTCCGCCGACGAGGCCGAGGCCTCGCGCGACGATCGACCCGACGAGGGCGTTACGCGTATCGTCGTGGCCAAGAACCGTTCGGGCCCGATCGGCGACGTCGATCTGATGTTCCTGCCGGCATCCACCAAGTTCTATGAGCTTGATGGGGCACATGCCGAGGAGTAGGACAGGCGCCCGTTGCACGGGTATACTGGGAATGTTTTGTGCTTCTGCGTGCCGGCGTGGCGCGTAGACAGTCCATGAATGTAAGGAGTAAACATGCCGTCAACCGTTTTGGTCGGTGCCCAGTGGGGCGATGAGGGCAAGGGTAAGATTTGCGACCTGGTCGCCGGCGACTTCGATGCCGTCGTGCGCTACTCGGGAGGCAACAACGCCGGCCACACCATCGTCGTCAACGGCAAGAAGTACGGCCTGCACCAGGTGCCCTCCGGCATCATGTATTCCGACCACGTGTCGGTGATCGGTAACGGCTGCGTCGTCAACCCCAAGGTTGTCCTTGGGGAGATCGACATGTTCGAGGCCGACGGCATCACCACCAAGAATCTCAAGATTAGCGGCAACGCGCATGTCATCATGCCGTACCACATCGATCTGGATGGCGCCTTTGAGCAGAAGCTCGGCAAGAAGAACATCGGTACCACCAAGCGCGGCATCGGTCCGTGCTATCAGGACAAGATGGCCCGCATTGGCCTGCGCATGCAGGACATGCTGGACGAGGCACTGTTCCGCGACAAGCTGGAGACCGCTCTCGCCCGCGTGAACCCCGAGCTCGAGCTCATCTACAACCTGCCCACCTACACCGTGGACCAGATTTGCGACGAGTACCTGCCGATGGCCGAGCGCCTGCGCCCCTACATCACCGAGACGAGCCTGCTGCTCAACAACATGATCGACGAGGGCAAGAACCTGCTGTTTGAGGGCGCCCAGGCGACGCTGCTCGACATCGATCACGGCACCTATCCGTACGTGACGTCTTCTAACTGCACCGCCGGCGGCGCCATTACCGGTTCCGGCGTCGGCATGAAGAACGTCGACCGCGTGCTGGGCGTCATGAAGGCCTATATCACCCGCGTCGGTTCGGGCCCCATGCCCACCGAGCTTTCCTACGAGTCTCAGGCCGGCCACACGCTGACCGAGGAGGGCTATGAGTACGGCGTGACCACCGGTCGCCGTCGTCGTTGCGGCTGGTTTGACGGCCCCATCGCCAACTACGCCTCGCGCGTCAACGGCCTCACCGACATCGCCGTGACCAAGCTCGACGTGCTTTCGGCCTTCGGCACCATCAAGGTGTGCGTGGCCTACGACGTCGATGGCGAGCGCTACACCAGCGTGCCCGAGCATCAGGTGCGCTTTGAGCATGCCAAGCCCATCTACGAGGAGCTCCCTGGCTGGAAGTGCGACATCACCGGTTGCCGCAGCTTTGACGAGCTGCCGCAGGAGGCTCAGGACTACGTGGCGTTTATCGAGGATCTGGCACACACCCGCGTGACGTTCATTGGCGTTGGCGCTGGTCGCGAGCAGATCATCAACCGATTCTGGAAGTAATCGGGACTATTTGGTTATTGCGATATACCCCTTTGCAGCCCGGGTGGGCGGCCGAGGGGTATATTTGCTTGCAAGGGGCTCGCGCGGAGCGGGCCATTCATCCATAGAGGAGGCACCCTTGAAGGCGGACACTCAAACCATCGACATCCTGTTGTTGGGCAGCGGCGGCCGTGAGCATGCTTTGGCAGCCAAGCTCGCAGCATCACCGCGCGCCGGCAAGCTCTACATTGCGCCGGGTAACGGCGGCACCGCGAGCTGCGGCGAGAACGTTGTTCTCGACGACTGCGATCCTGCGGCCGTGGCGGCGTTTGCTCAGAGCCACGGATGCGGACTCGTGGTAATTGGCCCCGAGGCTCCGCTCGTGGCGGGCGTGGCCGACGCCGTGCGCGCGGCGGGTATTCCCTGCTTTGGCCCGGGTGCCGAGGGCGCCCAGATGGAGGGCTCCAAGCTGTTCTCCAAGCAGCTCATGGAGCGTGCGGGCATTCCGACGGCAGCCTATGGTTCGTTTACCGACGAGGCTTCGGCTCTCGCCTACGTACGCGAGCAAGGCGCCCCGCTGGTCGTCAAGGCCGACGGCCTTGCCGCAGGCAAGGGCGTTATCGTGGCGACCGAACTTGAGCAGGCCGAGGAGGCCGTGCGCGAGTGCTTTGGCGGCACCTTTGGCGATGCCGGCAACACCGTGGTTATCGAGGAGATGCTCGTTGGTCCCGAGTGCTCGCTGCTGGCCTTTACCGACGGCAAGACCGTGCGCCCCATGGCCACCTCGCAGGACCACAAGCGCGCGCTTGAGGGCGACCTTGGTCCCAACACCGGCGGCATGGGCGTCTACAGCCCGGTGCCCATCGTGACTGACGAGGAGCACGCCACCATGGTGAAGGTCATGGAGCAGACCGTGGCCGAGCTTGCTGCCGAGGGTATCGACTACCGCGGCTGCCTGTACGGCGGCTTTATGCTCACGCCTGCCGGCCCCAAGGTGCTGGAGTTCAATGCCCGCTTTGGCGACCCCGAGACGCAGGTCGTGCTGCCGCGCCTTAAGAACGACCTGGTCGAGGTCATGCTCGCCTGCGCCAACTGCGAGCTCGATCAGATTGAGCTCGACTGGCGCGGCGAGTGGGCCGTGGCCGTTGTCCTGACGAGCGCGGGCTATCCCGGCAGCTACGAGAAGGGCAAGGTCATCACCGGTATCGCCGATGCCGAGGCCATGGAGAACGTGACCGTGTACCACGCGGGCACTGCCGTGGTGGACGGCCAGCTCGTGACCAATGGTGGCCGCGTGCTTGCCGTGACCGCTCTGGGCGACACGTTCGAGAACGCTCGCAACCTTGCCTACGAGGCCTGCGAGAAGATTGATTTTGAGGGCAAGACCCTGCGTCACGACATCGGCCTGCGCGCGCTGCGCGGTCGCGACGCCTGGGATGCCTAAAATCCGAGAGGAATGAGACGGATGGACGAGAAGAACGAAGAGCTCGTGGACGCGCAGATCGTCGAAGAGGACAGCCGCATGTATGGGCACGCCGAGGGCGAGCCTGGTGGCGAGGTCGCTGACGAGCCGGCGCTGGTGCTGGGCGATGACGACCCGCACGATGCCGAGCTGCACGAGAAGATTCTTTCGGAGGAGTGCGCCTGGAAGGGCAAGATTCTCGACGTCCACCGGCTTGAGGTTGAGCTGCCCAACGGTCACCGCAGCGCCCGCGATATCGTTCGCCATCCGGGTGCGGCGGCCGTTGTGGCACTGACCGAGAGCGGCAAGATCGTACTGGTGCGTCAGTACCGCACCGCCATCGACCGCGTGACGGTCGAGATTCCTGCCGGCAAGCTCGACCCGGGCGAGGACCCGCTCGATTGCGCCAAGCGCGAACTGCATGAGGAGACGGGCTTTAGGGCTGGTCGTATTCGCTTTTTGACGTCGATTGTCACGTCCTGCGGTTTTTGCGATGAGATCATCCATATCTACTTGGCTACCAAGCTCGAGTTTGATGCGCCCAACCCCGATGATGACGAGTTTGTCAACGTGGACCTGGTGCCGCTGCACGAGCTGATCGACGCCGTACTCGACGGCAAGATCGAAGACGCCAAGACCGTCGTAGGCGCCTTGGCCTGCGACAGCATCGCGCACCGACTAGGCGGGGCCGAGCTTTAACGAGCGGGGATGATCCCGCAGGTTTGTGTAAGTCAGCGAAAGTGCTCCATTTGAGACAAGGTGGCCTAAAAGAGGAGGGAAGCGTATGGATATACGCGACCGACGATTGAAGGCCAGATTGTCCAAATGGAGCACTTGCAGCGTCGAGACGAAACGCGGTTTGGTAAAACCGCGTAAGGTGATTATGCTGAAGAGGTTTCTTTCGTATTACGAGCCCCAGATGGGGCTTTTTGTTGCTGATACTGTTTGTGCTCTGGTGCTTGCCGCCATTGACCTGGCGTTCCCCATTATCCTGCGCAATTTGACCGGTGGGCTGTTTACTCAGGGTCAGGCTGCCATTATGCAGGCGCTCGGCATGATCGCGGTGGGCTTGGTGCTGATGTATGCCGCCCGCTGCGCCTGCCGTTATTTTGTGAGCTATTGGGGTCACGTGATGGGCGCGCGTATGGAGTCCAAAATGCGCGAGGACCTGTTCGACCAGTATGAGCGCTTTAGCTTTGCGTACTTCGACCGCAACAGCTCGGGCGACATGATGAGCCGCGTGGTCAACGACCTGTTCGATATCTGCGAGGCGGCGCACCACGTGCCCGAGTGGATCATCATCTGCGGCATCGAGATCATCGGCTCGTTTGTGATCCTCTTTACCATCGCCCCGGTGCTGGCGCTTGCCATGGCCGTGGTGACGGCGGCGTTTGCGGTCATCATGTTTTGGCAGAACATGCGCATGCGCGAGGTCTTTAGCGACAACCGCAAGAAGATCAGCGGCATTAATGCACAGCTGCAGGATTCTCTGGCGGGCATGCGCGTGGTCAAGAGCTTTGCCAACGAGGAGACCGAGCGCGCCAAGTTCCGCGCCTCCAACAATCGCTATCTTTCGTCCAAGGAGAACATGTATCACGCCATGGGCGTCTATACCGCGACGTATGGCCTGCTCTCGGGTGTGCTCTATGTGATCGTGGTGGTGCTGGGCGGCTGGCTGGTCGCCCAGGGACAGCTGCAGGCGGTCGATATGGCGACCTTTGCACTCTATATTTCGCTGTTCTGCACGCCGCTCGAGACACTCGTCAATTCGGCCGAAACGTATCAGAAGGCTATCGCCGGCTTTAAGCGTATGGACGAGGTGCTCTCGACCGTGCCGGATATCCAGGACAAGCCGGGCGCCACGGATCTGCAGGTGACCGCCGGCGCCGTGGAGTATCACGACGTGTGCTTTAACTACGAGGATGTCGAGCTGGGCGAGGGCGATGCCGACGAGCGTCCCGTTATCGACCATATGGATCTGTCCATCAAGCCCGGGCAGACCATCGCTTTGGTTGGCCCTTCGGGCGGCGGCAAGTCCACGACCTGTTCGCTGCTGCCGCGCTTTTATGACGTGGCTGCCGGCTCCATTAGCATCGACGGCCAGGATGTGCGCGATGTGACGCAGCAGAGCCTGCGTCGTGCCATCGGCCTGGTGCAGCAGGATGTCTACCTGTTTGACGGAACAATCGGCGAGAACATCGCCTACGGCAAGCCGGGCGCTACGGCAGAAGAGATCGCCGAGGCCGCCCGTCGCGCCAACATCGATGCCTTTATCGAGTCGCTTCCACAGGGCTATGACACGGTCGTGGGCGAGCGCGGCAGCCGTCTTTCGGGCGGACAGAAGCAGCGCGTTGCCATCGCGCGTGTGTTTCTCAAGAATCCCAAAATCTTGATCTTGGACGAGGCGACGAGTGCTTTGGATAACGAGAGCGAGGAGGCGGTGCAGGAGTCGCTCGAAGAGCTGGCACGCGGCCGTACCACAATCATCATCGCCCACCGTCTCTCGACCATTAAACACGCCGATGAGATTGCGACCGTTGAGCATGGTCGCGTTGTGGAGCGTGGCACGCACGAGGAGCTTCTCGCCCGTGGCGGCACCTATGCCCGTTACTATCGAATGCAGTTCGAAGGTGCGCGTGCGCACGAGCTCGACTGATTGATATGACAGGAAGTTTATGGCTGACAAGAACCCTTTGACTCCGGAAGAAGTGACGGAGTTATTCTCCGAAATCGATGCATCCGGTGTCTTGGATCCCACGCTTGCCAAAAAGCGAACCGAGCGCATGCGTGAGAAGGAGGCTGCGGCCAAGCGCGGTGACAAAGCTGCGCTAGCGCAGCTGCGCAGCGAGGACCGCGCGAGCCAGGCAAAACATATCGACCCGCTGTCCGAGGACGATCCTTCGGGCTCGCAGGTGAGCCATACCATTACGAAGACCGCGATGGCCGTGGTCATTGGTATTTTGGTGCTGATCGTGGGCATGCAGATTGGCTACGGCGTGATGCGTCGTCTGAACACCGCCAACCTGTCCGAGAGCGTTTCGGTCGATACCGTTTCGACGGCGCTGAAGGGCGGCCTTGAGTGGGGCAACGGCTTTACGCAGTTCCCGCTCGACTTTACCGTCGATGAAGCCGATGAGCGTACGGGCACGGTCGAGGTGACGGTGTTGGACACATCGTCTGCCAACGAGCTCGAGCTGCTGTCCAACGGGCAGATTCAGGCCGCGGCGCTTGCGACCAACGCGTTGCTCAACGATAAGATCGACCGCGTGGTGTATAACGTTCACGCCTATATCGACGAGGATAGCAACATTCAGCACGATTCCTTCTTTGGCATGTTTCCCGCCCACGGCCACCAGAGCGCCATCCTGACGTTCGTGTGGACCAAGAGCTCATCCAACGCCACGAATATCGACTGGAAGATGCGCATCGTGAGTATGGATGACACCATCGCCGAGCGCATTCAAAAACAGGTGAACTCGGTGTCGTCGTTGATTGAGGACCCGGTGGTGAGCCAGACCAAGATTGACGAGGAAAAGGCCGAGCGTGACCTGGAACATCGTCTGCATGGCCGCGAGATTTTCCGCGGCGGCAAGCCCGATCGCACACCGTCCGAACTGCTGGAGCAGGACAAGAAAAAATAAGAGGCCATCATCCCGCGTGAGCCACAAGCCCCGCGGGATGATTTTTTAAGGCTCTGTTAGACCAGGATTGACATACATGTGTCCCCACGGTGCCATATCTTTG
>URTZ01000022.1 GCA_900550825.1 uncultured Collinsella sp.
TCCTTGAGAACTTTGTGGCTGCAGCACTTGGCCGCAGCACCGTTGTCGAGGATTTCTCCGCCACGTTTGATTCCGCTGGCTCTGCCCGCGACGCGGCCCTTGGTCGCGTTGAGATCGAGGCCAACGACGATTGGGAGGGCTCGGAGTTCCGCTACTGCAACGAGTTCCTGTTTAAGGCCGACGCCCCGTTTGACGAGGACGAGTGCCTTAAGTTCCTGGGTTCCATGGGCGACTGTGAGCTACTCGTGGGTGCCTACCCCGACTACAAGATCCACGTGCACTCCAACACCCCCAACCTGGTGCTCGAGCACATGCTGCAGCTCGGTCAGATCTACGAGGTCTTTATCCACAACATGGAGATGGAGGCTCACGACCGTACTGCCAAGATTCATGAGGACCAGGAGAAGGCTGCCGAGCCCGCTAAGGCGTTGGGCTTTGTCGCCGTTGCCGCTGGTTCGGGCGAGGCCGACATCCTCAAGTCCCTTGGCGTTGACGTGATCGTTTCGGGTGGCCAGACCATGAACCCCTCGACTGCCGACCTGCTGGGCGCCGTCGACCAGGTCAACGCGACCTCGGTCATCATCCTGCCCAATAACGGCAACATCCGCATGGCTGCCGAGGCCGCAGCCTCTGCCTGTACCGACAAGAAGGTCGCCGTCGTTCCCACCAAGACCGTCCCGCAGGCGTTCTCCGCGCTGTTCGCCGTCCTGCCCGATTCTGAGCTCGAGGACGCCGTTGCCGCCATGGTTGACGCCATCAGCGAGGTCCGCGATGGCGAGGTCACCCGCGCCGTGCGCGACTCCAGCGCCTCGGACGGCTCTCCGATTCACTCCGGTGACGTCATGGGCATCATCGCCGGCTCAATCGACGTGGTCGGTTCCGACGTGAAGCAGGTCACGCTCGACTGCATCAACCGCATGCAGGAGGAAGAGGAAGGCGACGCGCTGACGATTCTGGCCGGCGAGGAGCTGTCCGATGAGGCCTTCCAGGAGATCGTCGACGCTATCGAGGAGGCTCAGCCCGATCTGGAGATTGACGCCCATCGTGGCGAGCAGCCGCTCTATCCCGTGATCTTCTCGATCGAGTAGGCAACTGCCCATGTCCGAGCTGTGCTCCGTGCCGCGCGTCTCGGAGCGCTTTGCCCAGAGCAATGCGCTCGACGAGGATATCGCGCGACTCAAATATGTTTCGGGTAAACGTGAGGAGGCCCTTCGCCGTCTGGGAATTCGGACGGTGGGGGACCTCCTTCTCCATATCCCTCATCGATACCTGGACTTTACCCGTTCTTGGTCTATCGAGATGGCGCC
This sequence comes from uncultured Collinsella sp., assembly GCA_900550825.1. Classification (GTDB taxonomy): domain Bacteria; phylum Actinomycetota; class Coriobacteriia; order Coriobacteriales; family Coriobacteriaceae; genus Collinsella. The sequence goes on from URTZ01000022.1 coordinate 1,308, forward strand.
CATCGGTACTGTGTGCACCATCATCGCCACGGTCGACCGTATCGTCCAAAAACAGCCGCGTCCGCGCATGCAGGTGACCGAGGTCTCACTCGTTGACGAGACGGGCGTGCTGCAGGTCGCCTTTTTCCGCCAGCCCTGGATTGCCCAGCAGCTTAAGCAGGGCGACCGCCTGGCCGTGATGGGCAAGGTTGAGTTTGCCTACGGTTTTAAGCAGATGGCCTCTCCGCACTTTGAAAAGCTCGAGGAAGGGCGTGCTGCGGGTACCATTTTGCCGGTCCATTATGTGAGTGACGGCGTGAGCCAGGCGTGGATGCGCCGCATCGTAAGCGGCGCGCTCGAGGTCGTCGGCAATCCCTTCGACCCGATTCCCGCACGCTTGCGCGTCAAGCGCCGCCTGATGAGCAATGCCCGCGCGCTTCGATCGATCCACTTTCCATCGAGTATGGCTGAGCTGGATATCGCGCGACGTCGCCTTGCTTATGAGGAGTGCCTTTACCTTCAGCTGGCGCTTCGCCTGCGCAACGATGGCGGCCTAGTCGATGTGGTGCCCTATGCCCACACCGCGGGCGAGCACCTGGCCGCACTCAAGCAAGCCCTTCCGTTTTCGCTGAGCGACGAGCAGCAGGCCGCATTCCAAGACATCCTGCATGACATGTGCGATGGCGGGCGCGTGATGAACCGTCTGCTGCTGGGCGATGTCGGTACCGGTAAGACCGCCGTTGCCGCCTGCGCGCTGGCTGTGGCTGCCGATAGCGGCACGCAGGCCTGCGTTATGGCGCCCACGGGCGTGCTGGCGCGCCAATATGCCGATAAGACCGGCCCTCTGCTCTCGCAGGCCGGCATGTCCTGGGCACTTCTGACGGGTGCCACGCCGGCCGCAGAGCGCGAGCGCATCCATGCCCAGCTGGAATCGGGCGAGCTTGACGTGCTCTTTGGCACCCATGCGGTGCTTTCGGATACCGTTGCGTTCAAGCATCTGTCGCTTGTTGTCATCGACGAGCAGCACCGCTTTGGCGTTGGCCAGCGCAATGCCCTGCGTGCCAAGGGCCCGGGTGCCGACCTGCTCGTTATGACGGCGACGCCGATTCCGCGCACGTTGGCGCTCTCGGTCTACGGCGACCTTGACACGAGCATCATCCGCCATCGACCTGTTCCGGGAGCGGGCGTCACGACGCGCGTGCTCACCGAGTCGAGCCGCGACCTGGCCTACGGCGCCATTCGCGAGGCGCACGAAAAGGGCCAGCAGGCCTATGTGATTTGCCCACTCGTGGAGCCGAGTGACTCGGCCGATGAGCTGGAAGACGTGCCCGGTATTGCTCGCGACGACGAGGGCCGCGTAACCGTCCCCGTGCCGCTGCACGATACGGCAACCGAGCTCGACCGACTGCGTCTTGCGTTGCCGGGGCTTACCGTCGAGCGCCTTCACGGCCGCATGCCGGCGGGGGAGAAGGACCAGGTTATCGATGCCTTCAAGCGTGGCGAGATTGACGTGCTCGTCTCGACTACGGTGGTCGAGGTGGGCGTCGACGTGCCTAACGCCACCGTCATGGTCATCGAGAACGGCGAGCGCTTTGGATTGGCTGCCCTGCACCAGCTGCGCGGCCGCGTGGGCCGTGGCAGTGTGTCGGGCACGTGCCTGGTCATGACGCACTCCAAGGGCAACGGCGGCGCATCGGCGGCACAAGACCGTCTCCAGTCGCTCGAAAAGACCTCGGACGGCTTTACGCTCGCCCAGATGGACCTGCGCCTGCGCCATGAAGGCGAGATCCTGGGTTATCGCCAGCATGGTGGTGTGACCCTGCGCTTTGTCGACCTGGACGCCGACGAGGAGCTGATCGAGTGGGCCCATTTGGACGCGGTCGAGCTCTTGCGGTATGCTTGCAACCTTGACTCTGTGGCGACGCGTCCCTTGCGCGACGCGGTCGCCATGCGTTATCGACATATCTTTAAGGAGGTCAGCGGAGGATGAGAATCATCGGCGGCGAATGGCGCGGTCGTAAGATCGAGGAGCCCCGTGGTCGCGATGTCACCCGCCCCACGACTGATCGCGTACGCGAGGCGTGCGCATCTATGGTCATGTCGGCATTCGATTTCGATTTGGACGAGGTTCGTGTGTTGGACGCCTTTGGCGGCTCCGGTGCCTTAGGGTTAGAGATGCTCTCTCGTGGGGCCCGCTCGCTCACGACGTTTGAGATCGATCGCAACGCCGCGCGGCTCATTACCAAGAATATCGAGTCGCTCTGCCATGACCGTGCGCGTTGGCGCGTGGTCACGGGCGACATGCTGACGAGTGCCTCACGCGGTCGTGTACCGGGCGGCCCCTTTGATCTGGTCCTGCTCGACCCGCCCTATGCTTTTGGTGCCGAGCCGGTCGAGGAACTGCTGCAGAATCTGGCCCAGCAGGGTCTGCTTGCGTCTGGCGCTTACGCCCTGTTTGAGCATGCCGCCGCCGATGCGGGCGCGCATCCGGCAGACTTTGAGACTGTACGTGAGAAGCGCTACGGCATTACCTCGGTCGACCTGCTCCGTTGGGTCGGCGATGACGATGGTGAGGGCGATAGCGCCGGCACCGATGCTGACAACAATGATGCCACGACGTTTCAGGAGGACGCCCATGAATGACACCATCAACCGCGTGATCGTCCCGGGCACCTTCGATCCCATCACGTTTGGCCATATCGATGTGATTCGCCGCGCCCGCCGCATCTTTCCCAGCGTGATCGTCGCTGTTGCCGAGTCGCAGGGTAAAAACGGCGTGGGCACCACGTTTATGCTCGATGAGCGCGTGGCGCTGGCCCGCGAGGCGCTCGGCGATATCGACGGCGTCGAGGTCCTGCCCTTTACCGGCCTCCTGGTCGACTTCGCTCGTGAGCAGGGGGCGGGGGCCGTGGTCAAGGGCCTGCGCGCCATGACCGACTTTGAATATGAGCTGCAGCAGGCCGACCTCAATTATCGCTTGGATAGCGAGCTGGAGTCCATCTTTGTCATGAGTGCTCCGCAGTACGGTTACATCTCGAGCTCGGTCGTTCGCCAGATCGCCTCGCTCGGCAGCGATGTATCGACGTTTGTGCCGCCCAACGTGGTCGAAGCGCTCAGACATCGCTTTTCGTGACGTTTCTTATTGCCTGGTGGCATGTGGTAAACTAGCACGATGATATGTTACCTATGAAAGGAGACCGGATGCCGGGCGAGAATTTTCCTGGCGATAGGATCGTCAGCTTGGTCGATGAGCTCGAAGGGCTGATCGAGGAAGCCAAGCCGCCTTTCGGCAAGAACGCTCAGTTCAAGGTCATCGACGCCGACGTGTTCTTCAACATCCTCGATGAGATCCGCATGAGCTATCCCGAGGAATGGCAGAAGTCCCGCCGTATCCTCAAAGAGCGCGAGGAGCTTATGGCTTCCGCCGCCGCTCAGGCCGATTCCATCATCGCCGATGCTCAGCAGCAGGCCCTCACCATTGCCGGTGAGCAGGAGATCGTCCGACTTGCGCAGCAGCAGGCCGACGACATCCGCGATCGTGCCCAGCAGTACGAGCGCGAGACGCGTTATGCTGCTGAGGACTACGCAGAGCAGGTCTTTACGCACCTGGAGGAGAACCTCAAGAGCCTGACCGGCACCGTTACCCGTTGCCGTCAGCAGCTCAACGAGGGTGCCGCCCAGCAGAATGGTCAGTGGTAATGGCTGAGTTCCCGAGCGTTACCGTCGATCTTTCCGAGCAGCTCGAGTTTCCTGGAGATTCGTTTCCGCTGACCGGTAAGGTCGATGTCGCCACCTACACGGTGGGCGAGAAGGAGTACCAGCTACAGGACGGCATCGACTACGACGTTGTCTTTACCAATGCCGGTACCGGTGTCTTGCTCACGGGCATGGTCCGCGCGCACGCCACCGGTGAGTGCGACCGTTGCCTGGAGCCCGCCTCGTTTGATATCGCCGGAGAGATCGAGGAGTTCTACCTCTTTGAGGAGCCCGAGGATCCCGAGGCCTACGAGGACGGCTACGAGCTCCTGGGTGAGGACCGCATCGTCGATCTGGGCGAGCCCATCAATGACGCGGTCGTTATGGACACGCCGTTTGTGGTGCTCTGCAAGCCCGATTGCCGTGGTCTGTGCCCCACCTGCGGTTGCAATCTCAACGTCGAGCAATGCGATTGCGCCGCCCAGGCAGAGGCAGAATGGGCCGCTGCCACGGAAAATCCATTTGCAGCATTGAAGAATCTCAAGCTTGATGAGTAAAACTGTGGTAGTATCGCTACTTGCGCGTAATCGCCACACTGGATAGTTCATAAGGAAGGTCACTATGCCCGTACCTAAACAAAAGCAGGGTCGTATCCGCACTCACACCCGTCGTTCCGCCAACATGAAGATCTCGGCTGCGGCTCAGTCCACGTGCCCCCGTTGCGGCGCTGTCAAGCTTCCGCACCACGTGTGCCCCAGCTGCGGTTTCTACAAGGACCGCGAGGTTATCGTTACCGAGTAACGGTATACTCTGGATGCGATGCCGTTCCAAATGGAACCACAATGGCCGGCTCAGTGAGTCGGCCATTTTTGTATAAGGAGCATGTATATGAGTAACGTTCGCGTTTGTGTAGACGTTGTGGGTGGAGACGAGAAACCTCAGGTTGTTCTCGATGGTATCGAGGCTGCACTTGCTGCCGATCCCGATATCGAGGTCTTGGCAGCTGGCCCCGCCGAAATCGTCAATCCCTTTGCTGCTTCCCACGCACGTGTTGAGGCCCTTGAGGCACCCGACGTTATCGCCATGGATGACGATCCCATTCGCGCCGTGATGACCAAACGCAAGTCTTCGATTGTGCTTGCCTGCCGCGCCATCAAGAAGGGAAATGCGGACGCGTTCTTCTCCGCCGGCTCCACCGGCGCCATGACCGCCGCGGCTACTGCCTACGTGACGCCGTTTAGATATATGGCCGAAGGTAAGAAGCAGCCGGTGCGTCCCTGTCTGACCAATGCGCTGCCCAATCGTGCCGGCGGTCTGACGGTGCTGTGCGATATGGGCGCCAACCCCGATGTCGAGGTCGATGACATGGTGCGTTTTGCCCAGATGGGTAGCGCCTATGCCCGCATCGTCCTGGGCATCGAGCATCCCCGCGTGGGCCTGCTTGGTAACGGCACCGAGGACGAGAAGGGCTCCAACTTTACCAAGGCCTGCTTCCCGGCCATGAAAGCCGCCGTTCCCGGCTTTGTTGGTAACTGTGAGGGAACGGACATCACCTCCGGTAACTTCGATGTCGTCGTTGCCGATGGCATGTCGGGCAATATTGCGCTCAAAGCCACCGAGGGCGCTGCCAAGTTTTTGCTGCAGGAACTCAAGGGTGCCTTTATGTCTTCGCTTGGCACCAAGATCGCCGCGCTGCTCATTAAAAAGCAGATGCGCGAGATAAAGGCCAAGCTATCGGGCGACGCCAAGGGCGGCGCGATTCTTTTGGGCCTGCGCGGCGTGGTCCTGATCGGCCATGGCGCCACCTCGGTCGAGGCTGTTAAAAACGGTACGCTCGCGGCGGCCGAAGCCGTGCGCGCCGGGCTGGTCGAGAACGTCGCCAACTCCATGGACGGTATCGTTTTATAACACCGGCGTTATGCGCCTCGGGGCGTGTTTCGTGGGGTAGAATCAGAACCGTGTCTTGGTACCGCCCGGGCGGTACCATTCTTTTGGTATTCATGCACTATGAGAGGAAGCGCTATGGACCGCTCCGAAATCTTCGACAAGATCGCCGAGGTCGCTGCTGACGTTCTGGGCGTCGATGTTGCCGAAATTAGCGATGAGACCACCTTTGACGACCTCGATGCCAACTCGCTCGAGCGCCTGCAGCTGGTTACGGCTATCGAGGACGAGTTTAACCTCGAGATCGATGACGAGACCCTGCTCTCGCTCAACTCTGTCGCCGACGCCGTCGACGCGATCGAAAACGCCAGGGAGGCTTAGGTCTTGGCTTTATCCGAACGACTTACGCGCGCGCAGGAGATTCTGGGCCACGAGTTCAATGACAAGGTGCTGCTGCGCGCGGCGCTCACGCATCCCTCGGCCGTCGAGGGCCAGCCGGTCTCTGCCAGCTATGAACGCCTTGAGTTCTTGGGTGATTCCATTTTGGGCGCCGTCGTCGCCCGTTCACTCTTTGAGTCCTATCCCGAGTTTGACGAGGGCAAGCTCACGCGCCTGAAGGTGTCCCTTGTCTCGGGCGCCACGCTGTCCGAGGTGTCGCATGAGCTGGGCATCGACGACATCATCATCTTTGGTGCCTCCGAGACCGGTACCGGCGCGCGCGGCCTGCACTCGGCGCTCGAGAACGTCTACGAGTCGCTCGTGGGCGCGTTGTATCTGGATGCCGGCTGGGATGTTGCGGCGGACTTTATTCATCGTACGCTCAAGCCGCACCTGGCCTCCGAGCGTGCCGAGCACCCTGCGAACCCCAAGTCTTTCTTGCAGGAGTGCGTGCAGGCAGACGGTCATGAGCCTCCCGCGTATAAGCTGGTCGGCTCCGAGGGCCCCGCGCATGCGCCCACCTTTACCGCTGTGGTTTTGATCGATGGTATTCGCCAGGGTCGCGGCTCCGGCTCCTCAAAGAAGGAAGCCGAGGGAGCCGCTGCGCTCGAGGCACTCGACCGCATGGGCTACACCACCAACGGCGTGATTCTCAACAAGAAGCCTGTTTAAGCGAGGAACCGTGTATCTCAAGTCCCTCACGCTCAAAGGGTTCAAGTCGTTTGCCGACCGCGCCCATATGACGTTTGAGCCGGGCCTGACCGTCATCGTCGGTCCCAACGGCTCGGGAAAATCGAACATCTCCGACTCGATTCTGTGGGTCCTGGGCGAGCAGAGCGCCAAGCAGCTGCGCGGCCAGGCCATGGAGGATGTCATCTTCTCGGGCTCGTCAGCGCGCAAGCCGGTGGGTGTCGCCGAGGTCACGCTGGTGCTCGATAACTCGGACCATATGCTGCCCGTCGACTTTGACGAGGTCGCCATCACACGTCGTATGTATCGCTCGGGCGAAAGCGAGTACCTCATCAACTCGAGTCCGTGCCGCCTGATGGACATTCAGGACATCCTGCACGATTCGGGCCTGGGTAAGGATACGCATTCCATCATCAGCCAGGGCAAGCTCGACGCCATTTTGCAGAGTCGCCCCGAGGAGCGCCGTGCCCTCATCGAGGAGGCCGCCGGCATCTCCAAGCACAAGCGCCGCAAGGAGCGTGCGCTCAAAAAGATTAAATCGATGGACGAGCACTTGACCCGTGCCCGCGACATCAATAAGGAAATCGCCCGTCAGCTGCGGCCGCTGGAGCGTCAGGTCGATCGCGCGCGCAAGTACAAAGAGCTGTCCTCTCGCGCGAACGAACTTACGCAGATGCTGGCCGTCGACGAGCTTCGTTCGCTGCAGTCGCAGTGGAACGACTTGGAGAGCCGCTCCAAGGAAGGCGCCGCCGAGCTGGAGCTTGCGCAGTACCGCATGGGCGAAAAGGAGCGCGAGCTCGAGAAGCTCCAGGTTATGCTCGAGGAAAAGGGCCTGTTTGTGGGCGACCTGGGCGAGCAACGCCGCCATATGCAAGATGTGGTCGGCCGCATTAACTCCGACATGCGCCTGCTCGAAGAAAAGGGCCACAACATGGTGTCGCGCCTGTCTGACATGCGCGGTCAGATTTCGAGCTCCGAGCATCAGCGTCGTCGCGTGGTCGAGGAGCTTGAGGACGCGCGTGCGCAGCTTGAGGAAGTGACCGGTGCGCATATGCAGGCCCAGGAGGACGTCGACGCCGCTGGTCCTGCCGCCGCCGAGCTCCACGAGCGGCGCGTGGCGCTCGACAATCAGATTTCGAAGCTTACGCGCGAACAACACGATGTGCAGCGCGTAGCCGATAACGCCGCGCTCGAGCTCGCCAAGGTGAAGGATTCCTTGAGCAATGCCGAGGTCGAGGACAACATGTATGCCTCGCGCCTGGAGCAGATCGATGAACAGCTCGAGGAGGTCACGGCCTCGCTCGAGAGCCGTCGCGACCGCGCCGAGGAGCTTGAAGGCGCTCTTGAGGAAGCGCGCCAGGCCCAGGCCGATGCGCGTGAGGCCACCGAGACGGCACGCGCGGCCCTGAAGGACCTGCGTAATCGTGAGAGTGAGGCGCGCAACAAGCTGTCCGAGGTGCGCTCGGAGCTTGCCAGCCAAAAGAAACTCGATGCCCGCATGGCCGACAGCTCGCCGCTCGTGAGCCGTCTGGTGGGTGCGCTGGGCGACGATGTCTCGGGTCGTCTGGGCGACGTGCTCGAGGCCCCGCGCGAGCTTGAGGGCCTGGTTGAGCAATTGCTCGCCGGCGATATCGATGCGCTGCTGTTTGATGACGCCGCCACGCTTGAGCGTGCCGGTCGTGCGGCTCTGGACCAAAAGAAGGCCTCGGGCGAAGCACTGCTGGTGGCGCGCGACGTGAGCGGCTCTACCGCCGCTGAGGGCGCTGCCGGTATCCGCCTGGTTGATCGTCTGTCCGTGCGCGCAGGCTACGGACCCGTCGTCGAGGCGCTGCTCGGCGGCTATTACGTGGTCGATGACTTGGCTGCCGCGCTGTTGGCGCCGGTCGTTGACGGTGTGACCTATGTGACTCCCGATGGCGCCCGCGTAAGCTGTGGCGGCCTGGTGCGCGTGGGCCTCGATGCTGGCGAGGCCTCGGGTGCTCTGGAGCGCAAGCGTCGCATTCGCGAGCTGGAGGGGCTTGAGCCCGATTTGGCTGCCGTGTTTGAGCATGTGTCGGATCAGGTCGTCGAGGCCAACGTTGCCGTCGAGGAGGCCCGTGCCGCCGAGGGCGATGCCGCCGGTGAGATCGCCCGTCTTGAGGGCGAGCGCCGCTCGCTGCTCTCCGAGATCGGCCGCTTGGAGCAAAGCGCCAACAATGCCGAGGTCGAGCGCGTGCGCATCTCCAAGCGCCGCGAGCAGGCTGCCGAGGCCGTTCGTGCCGCGCGCCCGCGCGTTGACGAGCTCACCCGTTCGCGTGACGAGGCGCGTGCACAGGCAAGCGACCTGGGCCTCCAGATTGCCGAGGCCAACGATGAGCTCGATCGCGTTCGCCGTGACGATTCCGAGGCCGCCGGTAAGCTCGCCGATGCCAAGGTGCGCCTGGCCCAGACGAGCGAGCGCCTGCGTTCGCTGAAGGGCCGCGTGCCCGACCTTGAGCATCGTCTTGAGGGCATCGACCGTCGTATCCGCGGAACACGCCAGGCTTCGCGCTCGCTCGAGCTGCTGCGCCTGCGCGTCGACCCCATGCACGAACGCTATTCTGCCCTGTTGGAACGCGCGTCGGATTGGGCAGCGCGCCTGCGTGACCAGGCCTCTCTGGAGGAGGCGGACTCCGCTTCGCTCAAGAAGACCATCGAGGATGCCAAGGCAGAGGTTGCCCGCGCTAAGGAGCGAGTCGATACCGCCTCCGCCGCGCAAAACGAGTTCAAGGTCGCGCGTGGCAAGCTCGAGGTGCAGGTAGAGGCCGCCATTAAGGCCATTACCGCCGATGGCACCACGGTACTCGAGGAAGCACTCATGCTTCCGGCGCCCACGGACCGCGATGCCGCCGAGCGCGAACTCAACCAGCTTGTGCGCCAGATCAACAACCTTGGTCCCGTTAACCAAGTTGCCATGGAGGAGTACGAGCAGCTCAAGCGCCGCGCCGATTACATCGAGGAGCAGCTGGCCGATCTGGAGAGCGCGCGCAAGGCGCTCACCAAGATCACCGTGGCCATCGACCGCAAGATGCGGAAGGCCTTCCTGGTAACCTTCGAGAAGGTCGATGCGAACTTCCGCGAGATCTTCGCCATGCTCTTCCCGGGCGGTCAGGCTCATCTGGAGATGACCGATCCCGAGCATCCTGCCGAGACGGGTATCGAGGTCGTGGCGCAGCCGCGCGGCAAGCGCATCACCAAGATGATGCTCATGTCGGGCGGCGAGAAGAGCCTGACGGCGCTCGCCCTGCTCTTTGCTGTGTACCGCACGCGCACGGTGCCGTTCTATGTGCTGGACGAGGTCGAGGCGGCACTCGATGACGCCAACCTGTCCAAGCTTATCGGCGCACTCGACGTGTTGCGTTCCGATACGCAGCTCTTGGTTATCTCGCATCAGCGCCGTACTATGGAGGACGCTGACGTTCTCTATGGCGTCTCGATGCAAGCCGACGGCGTCAGTCGCGTCGTCTCGCAAAAACTCGATCGCGAAACCGGAAAGGTCGTGAATGCATAATGGGATTCTTTGACGCACTCTCGCGCGGACTTGAGCGCAGCCGCGAGGCCCTCAACGAGGTCTTTTACTTTGGCGGCGAGGTCGACGAGGATTTTTGGGAGGACTTAGAGGACACCCTCGTCATGGGTGACATGGGTGCCGAGATCGCCATTCAGGTCTCCGATGACCTGCGCGACGCCGCGGCCAAGAAGAACCTCAAGACCGCTCCGCAGCTTCGCCGTGCCCTGGCCGAGCAGCTCGAGCAGCACTTTGTGCCCATCGAGCGCGATCCGTTCTCCGATACGCCGAGCTGCGTGCTGTTTGTGGGCATTAACGGTGCCGGCAAGACCACTACGGTCGGCAAGATCGCGAGCGCCATGGCCGCCCGCGGCAAGAACGTGGTGATCGGTTCGGCCGACACCTTCCGCGCCGCCGCTATCGAGCAGCTCGATGTGTGGGGCCAGCGCGCTGGCGTCCCCGTCATCAAGCGCGACCGCGGCTCCGACCCGGCAAGTGTTTGCTACGACGTGCTCGACGAGGCCGACAAGCGCGGCAGCGACCTGGTGCTTATCGATACCGCCGGCCGTCTGCACACGAGCCCTGAGCTCATGCGCGAGCTTGCCAAGGTGGTCAATGTGACCCGTAAGCGCGCCGCTAATATGGCCGCCGGCCCCATGCCGGTTTCGGTCGTGCTTGTGATCGACGCCGCGACGGGTCAAAACGGTCTGAACCAGGCGCTCGAGTTTAACGAGGCGCTGGGCCTGGACGGTATTATCATGACTAAGCTCGACGGCACGGCTAAGGGCGGCATCGCCATGGCCGTGGCCGAGAAGCTCAAGCTCCCGATCCTGCGCATCGGCGTGGGCGAGCAGGTCGATGACCTGCAGGAGTTCAATGCCAAAGATTTCTGCCGCGCCCTGGTGGGCGAGTCCAACTAAGGAGTGACTAGTGTTTGATTCTCTGAGCGATCGCCTCAACGACACATTTGACCGCCTGCGCGGCAAGGGTAAGCTGACCGAGGCCGATATCACCTCGGCCATGCGCGACATCCGCATGGCGCTTCTCGAGGCCGACGTTAACTTCAAGGTCGTCAAGGAGTTCGTCGCCAAGACCAAGGAGCGCTGCATGACCGCCGAGGTCATGGAGTCGCTGTCGCCGGCGCAAAACGTCGTCAAGATTGTGCTCGACGAGCTCACCGAGATGCTTGGCTCAACCGAGAGCAAGCTCGTCTTTAGCAACCGCATTCCCAATGTCATCATGCTTGTGGGTCTGCAGGGCTCCGGTAAGACCACGGCTGCCGTAAAGCTGGCCTACCTGCTCAAGAAGCAGGGTCGCTCGCCGTTGCTCGCCGCGTGCGACGTCTACCGTCCCGCTGCTGCCGACCAGCTGGCCACGCTCGGTGGCGAGATCGGCGTACCGGTCTTCCGCGGCGACGGTGCGCACCCGGTCGATATCGCCAAGGGCGCCATCCAGGAGGCCGTCGACCACCTGCGCGACGTGGTCATCGTCGATACCGCCGGACGTCTTCAGATCGATGAGCAGATGATGCAGGAGGCCGTGGACATCAAGAAGGCCGTCAAGCCCGATCAGGTGCTGATGGTCGTCGATGCCATGACCGGTCAGGATATCGTCAACGTCGTCTCGACCTTCGCCGAGCGCACCGACTTTGACGGCGTGATTATCTCTAAGCTCGACGGCGACGCCCGTGGCGGCGGCGCGCTTTCCGTGCGCCAGGTGACCGGCAAGCCCATCAAGTTTGTGAGCATGGGCGAGAAGCCCGATTCGCTGGAGCCGTTCTACCCCGATCGTATGGCCAAGCGCATTCTGGGTATGGGCGACGTTGTCGGCATTATCGAGAAGGCCCAGGAGGCGGCCGACGCCGAGCAGCTCGAGGCCGCCGAGCGCATGCTGCGCGAGGGCTTTACCATGAACGACATGCTCGACCAGATGAAGGCCGTCAAGAAGATGGGCGGCATGAAGGGCATTCTGGGCATGCTCCCCGGTGGCCAGCGTGCGCTTAACCAGATGGGTGGCAACCTGGACGAAGGTATCTTCGATAAGAACGAGGCCATCATCATGTCGATGACCAAGGAGGAGCGCCTTCGCCCCTCCATCATCAACGGCCAGCGCCGTGCCCGCATCGCCAAGGGCGCCGGCGTGACCCCCACCGAGGTCAATAGCCTTATGAAGCAGTGGGGCGAGATGAACAAGATGATGGGCCGCATGCGCACGATGGCCAATCAGGCGCAGGCCGGCGGCAAGAAGGGCAAGAAGGGTAAGAAGGGCAAAAAGATGCGCATGCCCAATATTCCCGGTCTGGATGCCATGGGGCTGGGCGGCATGGGCGGCTTGGGAACGGGCGGCCCCAAGTCCGATATGGACCTGCTGCGCCAGATGGAAGCGCAGATGCGCAACAAGAAGTAACGACTAGTTGAGTCGTGTATGGCGAAGGCCGCCTGGATGGTGTTCCAGGCGGCCTTCGCCGTTTGTTCGCTGGTTGTCGCACGCGTGGAAGCGCGTTCTCGACGAGGTGCTTGCCGCTAGTGGCATCCGCAGCCTTCGTGCCCGTCATGGTCGTGGTGACCGTGGCAGCCGCAGGACTCGCCATGCTCGTGGATGTGCTCGTGATCATGTCCATGGCAGTCGCAGGTGGCCTCGCCGTTCTGTGCGAGCGTGCCGGCAATGAGGGCCTCGACGCAGGCATCGCAGCTGCCCTGGGCGCCCGCATAGACCGTGATGCCGGCTTGGGCAAGCGCGTTGATAGCGCCGCCGCCGATACCGCCGCAAATGAGCGTGTCAACGCCACCGTTGGCAAGCAGGCCCGCCAAGGCGCCGTGGCCGGTGCCGCCGGTGCCTACGACCTGCTCGTTGAGCACCTTGCCATCCTGGATGTCGTAGATCTTGAACTGCTCGCTGCGGCCAAAGTGCATAAAGATGTTGCCGTTGTCGTACGTCGTTGCCACCCTCATGGTGCCGACCTCCTTTGCTGGCCATGCGGCCGTCGTCGTGGCGATGGGGGAGTACGCGATATTGCCGCCCTCGATGACGAGCGCTCGTCCGTTGACCAGCGCGTTTGCCACCTTGCGATGCGCGCGACTGCTGATTGCCGCCACCGTGGCGCGGGCGATGCCCATGTGCAGGGCGACGGCCTCCTGATTGAGGCCCTCCAGATCGCACAGGCGCAGCACCTCAAGCTCGTCGACGGTCATGTCGATGGCATCACCGCTGGCCAGGCCATCGGGGGTAAAGCCGCGGTATTCGGGGATGATCCCGACGCGGCGCAGTTTTTCGCGTCTTCCTGCCATGCACACCTTATCTGACATATGTCAACAATAGGATAACGCGTTAGTCGTTGGGCGCAAGGCATTTCTGTCATATGTCAGAAAAAGGCTAAGATGCCTCGTTGCAACATGCGGAGCCGCGCTGCCGTGCATTGCGTGTGCCGGACTAAGTGTCCAATTCGACACTCGCGCGCCTGGGCTACAATAAATCTCGCTTATAGGCGACTGACAGGAGGGTCAATGAGCAAAGCTGATCAACAGTTTGTAACCATGTGCCGCGATATCTTGGACCATGGCACCACCACCGAGGGCCAAAAGGTCCGCCCGGTGTGGGAGGACGGCACCCCTGCCTATACCATTAAAAACTTTGGTGTCACGGCGCGCTATGATCTGCGCGAGGAGTTCCCCGCGCTCACCCTGCGTCGTACGGCGCTTAAGTCTGCCATGGACGAGATTCTGTGGATCTATCAAAAGAAGTCCAATAACGTGCACGATCTCAACAGCCATATCTGGGATGAGTGGGCCGATGAGACCGGTTCCATCGGTAAAGCCTACGGCTATCAGATTGGTCAGAAGAGCCATTACGTCGAGGGCGACTTCGACCAGATGGACCGTGTGCTGTACGACCTTAAGCACACGCCGTATAGTCGCCGCATTATGACCAATACGTACGTGTTTAGCGATCTGTCCGAGATGCACCTTTATCCGTGCGCCTATAGCGTGACCTATAACGTGACGCAGCGTCCTCAGGACGACAAGCCGACGCTCAACATGATTCTCAACCAGCGCAGCCAGGACATTTTGGCCGCGAACAACTGGAACGTGTGCCAGTACGCCATTTTGCTGATGATGGTCGCGCAGTCGGTCGATATGATTCCCGGTGAGCTGCTGCACGTGATCGCCGACGCCCATATCTATGATCGTCATGTCGATATCGTCCGCGAGCTTATCGAGCGTCCGCAGTTTGCGGCACCCAAGGTAACGCTCAACCCCGATGTGCATGACTTCTATGCGTTTACGACCGATGACCTGATCGTCGAGGGCTATGAGCACGGCCCGCAGGTCAAGAACATTCCCATTGCGGTGTAGGTGGTGCTCATGACGTGTAAGCTATCTGCTATCGTCGCCGTGTGTGACGATTGGGGCATTGGGTGCGAGGGCGACATGGTGGTGTCCAATCGCGCCGATATGCGCCACTTTGTGGTCTGCACCAAGGGCTGCCCGGTTATCATGGGACGCAAGACGCTGCTGAGTTTTCCCGGCGGGCGTCCTCTCAAGAACCGCCGCAATATCGTGCTTACGCGCGATATGGGCTTTACCCACGAGGGCGTCGACGTGGTGCATAGCGTTGACGAAGCGCTCTCTGCGGTTGCCGATGAGCTCGTTGCCTGGGTGATCGGTGGCGGCGATGTCTATCGGCAGTTTTTGCCGTACTGCGTGGAGGCCGAGGTCACTCATGACCACTGCGTCCATCCCGTGGACACGTACTTTCCCGACTTGGACGCCGATCCCGCGTGGGAGATTGCGCAGCGTAGCGAGGTCGCGACGATTGCCGCCGGTGAGGGTGACGAGGGCGTCGATTATGAGTTCGTGACGTATCATCGCGTTGAGGCGTAAATCGTCTGGCGTGAACGGTATCATCGGGTTGATTGAATGCATGGGGCGGCGCTTAGCGTCGCCTCGTTTGGTATAGATGTGCTGTAAAGAAGGGTGCGGGCTGGCTGCTATGACTGATGCCGTTGAGGTTCTGCGAATTGATTCGCTCGATGACGAGCGGCTCGATGCCTATGTGCGACTGACCGAGCGTGAGCTTCGCTGCGTGCTGGAGCCGCAGAAGGGCATTTTTATCGCCGAGAGTGCCAAGGTCATCGAGCGTGCGGTTCGCGCCGGATATGAGCCGGTGAGCTTTCTTCTGGGCGAGCGCTGGCTCGACCAGATGATGCCGCTGTTTGACCAGCTTGTCGTGCGCGAGGGAGCGGGTCCGGTTCCCGTTTTCGTGGCTTCCATGGAGCTCATGGAGCAGTTGACGGGCTTTAACGTGACGCGCGGCGCGCTGGCGGCGTTCCGTCGCCCGCGTCAGATTCCGGTTGATGAGTTCTTGGGCGGCGTCGTCGAGGCGGCGGGGGATCGTCCGGTGCGCGTGTGCGTGCTTGAGGGTATTGTCGATCACACCAATGTTGGCGCGATTTTCCGCTCGGCGGCTGCGCTGAACGTCGATGGCATTTTGGTGAGCCCTACTTGCTGTGACCCGCTGTACCGTCGCTCGGCCCGCGTGAGCATGGGCACGGTTTTCCAGGTGCCTTGGACGCGCATTGGCAGCGAGGCGCGCGTATGGCCGCATGATGGGCTGGCGGCGCTGCACGATGCCGGCTTTTCGTGTGCCGCCATGGCGTTGACGGATGATTCTGTGTCGTTGGACGATCCCGTGCTGCAGGAGATTGACCGCTTGGCAATCTTTATGGGTACCGAGGGTGCCGGCTTGGGCGCCAAGACCATTGCCGGCTGTGACCACGCGGTGCGCATTCCGATGGCGCACGGGGTCGATTCGCTTAACGTGGCCGCGGCGAGCGCCGTCGCCTTTTGGCAGCTGTGCCCGCACGTGAGCAATGAGTATCACTACCAGCCGGGTTTGTATCACTAGGCAGATATTTCGCACCGGGCTCTGGTTTGGGGCGTTTCGGCCGATATCGGTCGGTGCTAAGCTGGTATTGGCTTTGGTCTTAAATTGCCGTTTTGTTGTATGACGTACGCTAGTGGGGAGGGCGTGTGGCTAAGAAATCTACGGCTATCGATGTAACGCAGGGTATTATTTGGCAGCAGCTGCTGTCGCTGTGCGTTCCCATCTTTTTTAGTTCGTTTTTTCAGCAGGCCTACACGCTTATCGGTACGTATATCGTTGGCCAGTTTGGCGGCAAGCTCGCGCTGGGTGGCATTCAAGCCACGATGGTGCTCACCGAGCTCTGCATTGGCTTTTG
>URTZ01000023.1 GCA_900550825.1 uncultured Collinsella sp.
GAGTTCCGCACGAGCCGGAGAGCACTTAATGTGCTCTCCGTGCGAGTCAGGACTGTCCGAGCAGGCGACCTTATATATTTGCCCTCCCCGGGGCTCCTCGCCAGTCCCTCAGCTAGTTCTTCAGCGAGTTCAGCGGCGCCGGGAAGCGTCCACCACGGTGGGCAAGCACGGTGCCGGCGTTGGGGTTCACCGGCATGATGGGCGCACGGCCAAACAGGCCGCCGTACTCGACGCAGTCGCCCACGCCCTTGCCGATGGCGGGAATTACGCGCACGGCCGTGGTCTTGTTGTTGATGACGCCGATGGCCATCTCGTCGGCGATGATGCCGGCGATGGTCTCGACCGGGGTGTCGCCGGGGATGGCGATCATGTCCAGGCCAACGGAGCACACGCAGGTCATGGCCTCGAGCTTCTCGAGCGAAAGCGCACCGGCTTCGACGGCGGCGATCATGCCGGCGTCCTCGGACACGGGGATGAAAGCGCCGGAGAGACCGCCCACGCTGGAGCTGGCCATGACGCCGCCCTTCTTGACGGCATCGTTGAGCATGGCGAGCGCACAGGTCGTGCCCGGGCCACCGCAGGTGCCCACGCCGATAATCTCGAGGATGCGCGCGACGGAGTCGCCGATGGCGGGTGTGGGAGCCAGCGACAGGTCGACAATGCCTTTCTCGACACCCAGACGGCGGGCTGCCTCACGGCTCATGAGCTCGCCGGCACGGGTGATCTTAAAGGCGGTCTGCTTAATCTTCTCGGCGACCTCCATCATCGATGCGGAATCGGGCAGCGTCTCCAGGGCTGCGGCCATAACGCCGGGGCCCGAGACGCCTACGTTGATGACGGCGTCGGCCTCGCCACCGCCGTGGACGGCGCCCGCCATAAACGGGGAGTCCTCGACCATGTTGGCAAAGCAGACAAACTTGGAAGCGCCGACGGAATCCTGGTCGGCCGTGAGTTTAGCGGCATCGATGATGGTCTGCGCGGCCATGAGCACGGCGTCCATGTTGATGCCGGCAC
This sequence comes from uncultured Collinsella sp., assembly GCA_900550825.1. Classification (GTDB taxonomy): domain Bacteria; phylum Actinomycetota; class Coriobacteriia; order Coriobacteriales; family Coriobacteriaceae; genus Collinsella. Next base: position 1,015 of record URTZ01000023.1, read on the forward strand.
GCAGGCTGGCGACGTTGACGCTGGAGCAGACGCGGCTCGTGGTGGCGAGCGCCTGGGGGATGGACTGGATGACGCGGCGGTCGGCGTCGCCGATGCCCTTCTGGACGAGTGCGGAGAAGCCGCCCAGGTAGTCGATGCCGAGCGTTTCGGCCGCGCGGTCGAGGGCATGCGCGATGGGGGTGAGGTCCTCATCCTTGCAGCATGCGGCGATCTGCGCCACCGGGGTGACGGAAACGCGCTTGTTGACGATAGGGATACCGTACTCGCGCTCGAGGTTCTCGGCGGTCTCGACCAGGTGCTCAGCCGTGTGCGTCACGTGGTCGTAGATCTTCGTGCACATGCGGTCGAGGTTCTCGTCACCGCAACCCATGAGCGAAACACCCATGGTGATGGTTCTGATGTCGAGGTTCTGCTCCTCAACCATGCCGCGGGTTTCCGCGATTTCTGCGGGCGTGATCGCCATCCTTGCGCTCCTATCTGCCAAAACGAGCATAGTCTTATCTATTCTAACGTGCCGCACGTGCCAAGTGGCGCATGCGGCACGTTTTGGTGCTCGGTTGTTTCCGTTGTGTTACTGCCCAAAGACCTCTTCGGCGATACGAGCGCTTTCGGCGGCGTCCTTGGCGTAGTAGTCCGCGCCGATCTGCTTGGCGTATTCGGGGGTGAGCACGGCGCCGCCTACGATGATCTTGACGCCCGGCACCTCGGCATGAAGCAGCTTGATGGTCTCCTCCATGGCGACGACCGTGGTGGTCATAAGCGCCGAGAGGCCGACGAGCTTAATGTCGCGCTCCTGTACGGTCTTGAGCACCTCCTGCGGATCGACGTCGCGGCCTAGGTCAAAGACGGTATAGCCGTAGTTATCGAGCAGCATCTTGACGATGTTCTTACCGATGTCGTGGATGTCGCCCTTGACGGTGGCCACGCAGATCTTGCCCTTGTCGGCGATCTCGCCGGCGGGCATCAGGCGCTTGATGGTGTCGAAGCCCACGCGCGCGGCCTCGGCCGAGGCCATAAGCTGCGGCAAGAAGAACTTGCCCTGGTCAAAGAGGACTCCGACCTCGTCGAGGGCGGGGATAAAGTGGTTGTTGATGAGGTCCATGGCGTCGTGGTCGGCCAGCAGGCGTTCGGTCTCGGCCGCGATTTCGCCCTTGCGACCCGAGACGACCATGTGGCGGATGGGGTCGTCATCGGCTCTTGCGGTGGTGCTTGCGGCAGGCGCGGCATCGCTCGATGCTGACTGAGCGGCCGCCGGGTTGGCGGCAATCTTGTACGGGTCGGTCCAGCCGGCGTAGCGCTCGATGTATCCGGTCGAGCCCTCGTCCTCAACGCTCAGCACGCGATAGCTGTAGACAGTGTCCATAAAGCGCTTGGAACCCGGGTTCATGATGGGGGCGTCCAGACCTGCACCAAAGGCGGCGGCCAAAAAGACCGAGCCCAGCAGCGGGCGCGCGGGCAGGCCAAAGCTGATGTTCGATACGCCGAGTGCGCACTTGACGCCCAGGCGCTCCTTGCACATAGACATGGCGCGCAGGATCTGCTCAGCCTGCCGCTGGTTGGTCGAGGCGGTCATGACCAGGCAGTCGATGAGGATGCGGTCCGGTCCGATGCCGTAGCGGGCAGCCTCGGCCACGATGCGCTCGGCGATGGCGAAGCGGGCCTCGGCGGTATCGGGGATGCCGCCTTCGTCGAGCGTAAGGCCGACAACGTTGGTGCCGTAGTGGGCGACCAGCGGAAAGATCTCATCCATGATCTGCTGCTTGCCATTGACCGAGTTGATGATGGGCTTGCCGGCGTAGCGACGCACGGCGGCCTCGACGGCGGCGGGGTCGGTGGAGTCGATCTGCAGCGGCAGCAGCGTGGAACCTTGGAGCTGCTCGGTCGCTTGCTGGATGACCTTGACCTCGTCGATCTCGGGCAGGCCCACGTTGACGTCCAGGATGTCGGCGCCCTGCTCCTGTTGGCTGATGCCCTGGCTCACGACGTAGTCCAGGTCGCCGTCGCGTAGGGCCTGCTGCAGGCGCTTTTTGCCGGTGGGGTTGATGCGCTCGCCGATGACGGCGATCTTGTGGCCGTCGCAGGGGAGGTCCACGACCGTCTGGGCGCTCGTGACCGACATGCTGGGCTTGCGGTGACGCGGGCTGGGCGTGTGGTTGTCGATGAGGGTACGAAGTGCCGCCATGTGCGCCGGCGTGGTTCCGCAGCATCCGCCGACGACGCTCACGCCGTCCTCGATCATGCCGGCGACGGCCTCGGCGTACTCGGGCGCCTGGATATCAAAGACGGTATTGCCGTCATCGTCCACGTGGGGCAGTCCCGCATTGGCCTGCACCATAACGGGCTTGTCGGTAACGGTGAGCATACGCGCAGCGAGTCCTCGGAGCTCGGCCGGGCCCTGGCTGCAGTTGATGCCAAGGACGTCGGCGCCGATGGCGTCGAGAGTGATGGCGGCGACCTCGGGGCTCGTGCCCAAGAAGGTGCGGCCGTCTTCCTCAAAGGTCATGGTGGCAAAGACGGGCAGGTCGGAGTTCTCGCGGCAGGCGAGGACTGCCGCCTTGATCTCGGCCAGGTCGGTCATAGTCTCGATAATAAAGAGGTCCACACCCGCAGCGACGCCGGCGCGCACCTCCTCGGCAAAGAGGTCGTAGGCCTCGTCAAAGCTGAGGGTGCCCAGGGGGCGCAGCAGGGCGCCGATGGGGCCGATGTCGCCGGCGACGTAGCGGGCGCCGGCCTCACGGGCGCAGGCGACAGCGGCGGCAAAGACGTCTGTCACGGTGGCGGCTCCGTCGAGCTTGTGGGCGTTGGCGCCAAAGGTGTTGGCGGTGATCACGTCGCAGCCGGCCTCGACGTATTGGCGCTGAATGTCGGTAATGACCTGGGGCTCCTCAAAATTGAGCAGCTCGGGCAGGGCGCCGGCCTTCATGCCAGCGGCCTGCAACATGGTGCCCATGCCGCCATCAAACAGCAGGTGTCCCGTGCCCTCGATGGCCGCACGCAGGCGATCGTCCTTAATGCGCAGATCGTCGATCGTGCGCGTCTTGTATGCAGCGCCATTACGACGGGCAGCATCAACGGGCGCCGCCAGCGCGGCGCCGTCCAGATTATGAGTGATAAGTATGTTTGAGCTATTCGCCATGTGCGTCCATTTCGTCTAGAGCCCACTGAGGAATTTCTATTTGAAGAGATTTGTCGGGCTCGATATCTTCGATTCGCTTGTTGTAGTGGGCAAGAAGCCGTGCGACATTTAATCGAATTAGGTCTCGCTTGTAGAACGATAATTCTTCAATATTGATGCCGATAAACGATTCGAGCGCGATGACCTGTACGCGACTGCCGAGTCCCTCACTTTCGAACAGTCCGTAAGCGAAGGAAACTTTATCGTAGGGGACAACGACGATGGGCCGAATGCCATTTCGAATGTTATCTCGGCATCGATCGGTCAATTTGGCCATTGGCGATACAGTCACATGAAATGCAGCATCATTGATTTGGAAATCGCCAGAACGGTCTGTCTGCTGGTCGGCGGCGTTTGAGTTGTCCTTTCCGATTTCTATGGTTGGAAATAACATCTCCAGTTTTGCACCTACCAGGTGCTGTGCGACGGTGCCCGTCGGCTTATCGGACCGTAGGCTTGCTTCGGCTAGGATATCATCGACAATGACAGAAATTGGTTTTTGAAGATCGATTTCGACTTTGATTCTCTGCCGGTTAAAGAAATCGACCTGGATTCGCTCGACGAAGAAATTGGCGATTGCATTCGCAGCTTCAAGACGAGTGTCTTCGCAAGTGTCACTGGGTAGGGCAGAGTTGATAATTGTGGCAAGCTCAAGCGCCATCGGGAGTGTACCGCGTGAGGTTCTGCCGCCCTCTGATGCGAAGGCACGCGTTTCCCCATGTCTGGCTAAAACTGTTTTGATGCATGCTCCACTTAGGCCTCGTACTTGGCTTCCCTTGTCCGATTGCACATAATCGTCGGTGAGCGGAAAACGGTTTTGCAACAGCTCGCTTATGCCTATGCCAACCGCCATGACGTTACGGTTGACATTGCCTCGCTTGCTGCGCTTGGATTCGTACCAGAGTTCAATGGCATCCAAGATACCTTTATCGGGCTCGCTCAAGGAGCAATTGGTCATTTCCATTATTGTTCACTCCGTTCCTTGAAGACATGAGCGCGGGCTTGACTGCATTTTTTATAAGCCAAGTGACAACTGGCACGGCAACTGCATCGCCGAATGCGTAGCGAATCTGAGCATCCGAGAAGCCGCTAAACTGACATGAGTCAGCACCTTGGAGACGGGCATATTCAGTTCCAGTCATCCAGCGAACTTCTATCTTTCCGTTTTCGCATATAACGACTGCCTGTCTTGATGAGCCGCCGCGAGCCGTTCTTAGACATCCGGCAATTTCTTCTTCACGGATTTCCCAGCGCACAACGCCTGATCGCGTGCGACGGTAAGCAGTGCGAACAATTTTTTCTTTGGCATTTAAGAAGCGCTGAAGGCGCTCTGCTTGATGCGGTGCAAGTGAGTCGATAAATGCTTGTACTTGGTTTTTGTTCCACCAACGCTTGTCGTCCTCGGGAATATTTTCAACAACCGTTGCAAGGCCCGTCATGCGAAGTGGGCTCGGCTCGTTTAGGTGAGAGACGTGCGTAATGAGTGAAGGGTCGGAGTGAATCCAGGAGACTTTTTCAGGTCGAAGCGAGGAATCGAGTCGGCTGTTGGGAAGAGGGTTTTTTAATCCGACGACAAACATGCGGGGGCGTGACTGGGGAAGCCAGTGCCGTGCATCGATAAAATAAGCGTCACATGAATAACCTAAACGATTGAATTCCTGGCAAACGAGTCTAAAGTCATCACTGTTATTAGACGTGGCAAGGCCGATGACGTTTTCGAGAACAAGTGCCCGCGGGGCACGATCGCCCATTCCTTCGATGGCCTTAATAAAGCCAAAGAACGCACTGGACTCTTTGCCAGAGATAAGTCCTTCCCTGTTTCCCGCGAGAGATAAGTTTGTGCAAGGGCTTGACGCCCATGCGATGTCGGCTTGGGGTATTAGGTCGGGGTCGAGTGTGTGGACATCCTGCTCGACTAGATGCTCATCGCCCCAACACTGGCTGTACATGGCGCATTTAGTATGGTCTATGTCATTTGCCCAGATTGTTTTGATTCCGGCTTTTGCCATGCCGGCACGAGCCAAGCCAATGCCTGAAAAAAACTCAAGCGCGGTTAGTTGTGGCGAGAACTGCAGAATGTTGTGCATGTACTGGCTTTCAGATAGTTGTTATTTGGCATCTTATGGTACTTGTTTGTGAGGACATCCGCTTACTTACGGATGAGATTCCCTCGATACCGTGCCATCAATTGACATTTTATTCAGAATGCGAATAGCAGGTGGTGTGGGCGGCGCGGAAGCGGCAGTGCTCGCGCATGCGGCAGATATTGCAGGTGGGGCGGCTCTGGGCGTCGTGGACTTCGCCGCCGAACAGGCCAATCACAGCGGTCACGCTCTTGGTGGGCATGAGCAGGCTGGTGGGGGTGACGGTAAGTCCAATGAGGCGCGTGGCATTGAGTGCATCCACGATCGAGCGCTGGGCAGAGAGCGGGCAGTCGCCATAGCCGGGACTGAAGCGCCAGTTGCCGGCGAGCCCGTGTGCAGCGGCTGCAGCCTTGACCTGCTGGTCCATCTGCTCGACGGCGGCCTCCACATAGGCAGAGCATGCGGCGTCGAGCACGGCGCCTTCCAGGGGTTGCTGGGCTCCCGTGGTGCGCAGACGGCGTTCGGCAGACATCCCGAGGGTGCAGGCCATGAGCGCCGCCAGGCGGGCGTCTTTGAGATGTCGATAGATATCGCGACCCCGCAGCTCAACGTTGGTGCCGACCAAGCGAATGCAAGGCTCACTTTGTTCGTCCACGCCCGTGGCATCGACGGCAAACACGCGGCGCACGCCACGGGGCTCAATGTCCAGTTCCAGACGTTCAACGACAAGCTCAATACGTCGTGACAGTTCGGGCTCAATCTGCTGGCCGCCGTAACCCAGATACCGCAGCATCTCGGCACGGTCGACACGGGGATGGTGCGCGGCATCGACACGGTAAAGCGCCGGCGACGCAAGGTCGGCCGGCACTTCGACAGCGGTTGTATCGATGCGCGGTTTTTCCATTACCCCAGGCGCTCCATAATGGTCGCGGCGATCGCAGGACGGTTCATAGTGTACAGGTGCAGGCCGTCGGCGCCGTGCTCCTTGAGGTCGCAAAGTTGGCGGGCGGCATAATCTACACCGGCTGCCTGCAGGCTCTCGGGGTCATTTTCGTACTTGGCAAGAATCTTGATGACGGGGGAGGGCAGCGACGCGCCGCACATAAAGACCATGCGGCTGATCTGCGACTTGCCCATAAACGGCATGATGCCCGCGGTAATGGGCACGGTGATGCCGGCCTTGTCGGCAAGCTCGCGAAAACGGTAGAAGCACTCGTTATCAAAGAAGAGCTGTGTCACAAAGAAGCTCGCGCCGGCATCTTGCTTTTGCTTGAGGTGTTCGACCGAGAGGTTGAGATCCTCACAGGCAATGTGGCCCTCGGGGTAGGCTGCGGCGCCCACGCAAAAGCCGGCGTCGACGAGCTCGGGGATGAGGTCGCGGGCGTAGGCGTAGTCGGAGGCGGGCTTGTCGTCCTCGGTCGCGCCGGCAGGGAGATCTCCACGCAGGGCCAGGATGTTTTCAACGCCGGCGGTACGATACTCGTCGATCTTGGCGGCGATATCGGCGTGCGACCGGCCCACGCAGGTAAGGTGTGCCACCGAGGGCGTGTCGAATTCGCTCGAAATCATATGCGCGATGGGGGCGGTGGTGGCACCGTTGCCCGAGCCGCCGGCCGAGCAGGTGACCGAGACAAAGCTCGGCGAAAGCTTGCACAGATTGCCTGCCACTTCGCGAGCCGTGTCGAGGGTGAGCTCGCCCTTGGGCGGGAACATCTCAAACGAAACGGGTGCGGTGCCCTGGGATGCTGCCTGCTTAAAAACCTCGTCGACGCGCATATCGTGCTCCTCTAGATACGTAATAGTGTGATGTGTTGTAAGGATTCTACAGCACCGCTGTGTCACGGTGGAGTTCCACTCGCTATTTGAGGATACCAATCAAAGATGCCTTGCTATCGGCATTTTCTATAACAGAGCGGCTAATCTAGGCACGGACTATAAAGACTGGTATCTGATGCAAAATACCAGTTAATAGAGCTCCATCCCAAATTGACTACCCTTAAACCATGGGGAGAGGTCTGCAATTTATGCAGTTGATTGGCTGTTGAGGGTGGCAACGCCGCCTCGATAGGGTAACCTCATTGATTGGTTTCGCGACAGCAACATAACGGTAATGTCGCGGAAACACGGCGAGTCTAAGCTATGACTCGTTCGTTAGTAATCAACACCGCTTCTCACGCGGTGCCGATACGAAGGGAGTTCCGTATGGCCGATCTTACTGACCGCTTCGGGACCATGGTGTTCTCTGAGGAAGTCATGAAGGACTACCTCCCCAAGGACATTTGGAAGCGCCTTGCTGCAACCCTCGAGGGCGGTGAGCCGCTCGACCTGGATGTGGCCAACGCCGTTGCCCATGCCATGAAGGTCTGGGCCATCTCCAAGGGTGCGACGCACTATGCGCACTGGTTCCAGCCGCTTTCGGGCATTACTTCCGAGAAGCACGACAGCTTCCTGGAGCCCAACCACGACGGCACCGCCATTACCAAGTTTACGGGCAAGAACCTCATCCAGGGCGAGCCCGATGCCTCCAGCTTCCCCAACGGCGGCCTGCGCGCCACCTTCGAGGCCCGTGGCTACACCGCTTGGGATCCCACTAGCCCCGCCTTTATCAAGGACGACGTCCTGTGCATCCCCACGGCTTTCTGCTCCTACACGGGCGAGGCCCTGGACAAGAAGACCCCGCTGCTGCGCTCCATGACCGCGCTCTCGCGTGAGTCCAAGCGCGTTTTGGCGCTGTTCGGTAAAACCCCCAAGAAGGTCGTTCCTTCCGTGGGCGACGAGCAGGAGTACTTCCTGATCAAGAAGGACGCTTACCGCAAGCGCAAGGACCTGGTCATCACCGGCCGCACCCTCTTTGGCGCTGCTCCATGCAAGGGCCAGGAGCTCGAGGAGCACTACTTTGGCGCTATCCGCCCCACCGTCTCGGCCTATATGAAGGATCTGGACGATGAACTGTGGGCGCTCGGCATTCCCGCCAAGACCAAGCACAACGAGGTTGCTCCCTGCCAGCATGAGCTCGCCCCCGTCTATGGCGAAGTCAACGAGGCCATCGACCAGAATCTGGTCATGATGGAGAAGATGAAGCTCATCGCCTCCCGCCACGACTTGGTCTGCCTGCTGCACGAGAAGCCCTTTGAGGGCATCAACGGTTCGGGCAAGCACAACAACTGGTCGCTTGGCACCGAGTCCGAGAATCTGCTCGATCCGGGCGACACCCCGCTCGACAACCTGCAGTTCATCGTCTTCCTCACCGCGGTGATCGAGGCCGTCGATAACTATCAGGAGCTCCTGCGTGCCTCCGTTGCCTCGGCCGGCAACGACCATCGTCTGGGCGCCAACGAGGCTCCTCCGGCGATTATGTCCATCTTCCTGGGCGACCAGCTTACCGAGGTCGTCGAGAAGATCATCGATGGCAAGGCTTCCGTCCATGCCACGCGCGGCGTGCTCGACCTGGGCGCCGATACCCTGCCCAAGCTGATGCAGGACAACACCGACCGCAACCGCACCTCCCCGTTTGCCTTCACCGGCAATAAGTTCGAGTTCCGTGCCTGCGGCTCCGAGCAGAACGTCTCCGACTCCAACCTGGTGCTCGATGCCGCCGTGGCCAAGTCGCTCAAGTCCTTCGCCGACGCGCTTGAGGGTACGCCCGAGGATGAGTTCCAGGACGCTGCGCTCGAGTACTGCAAGAAGGTCCTGACCGACCACCAGCGCATCCTGTTCTCCGGTGATGGCTACTCCGACGAGTGGCCCGTTGAGGCCGAGAAGCGCGGCCTTGCCAACAACAAGACCACGGCCGACGCCCTGCCCGCCTTTGTTTCCGATAAGGCTATCGCGCTCTTTGAGGAGACGGGTGTCCTGACCAAGGCCGAGGCTCAGTGCCGCTACGACTGCAAGCTCGAGAAGTACAACAAGCTCATGAACATCGAGGCTACCACGATGGTTCGCGAGGCGCGTCGTACCTATCGCCCGGTCATTACCGCCTATGCCACCAAGGTCGCTAAGGGCCTTGAGACTATTCGTGCCGCCGGTGCTGAGGCCGCCATGCAGTGCGAGCAGAACACGCTCAACAAGCTCTGCAACGGTATCACCACCATCAACGACTCCATCAAGGCGCTCGACGCCGTGCATCAGAAGGCTGAGGCCCTCGATGGCCAGGAGCAGGCCAACGTGTACGCGCACGAGGTCGTTCCCGCTATGGATGCGCTGCGTGCCGCCGTGGACGCCATGGAGGAGATCGTGGCAGCCGACTACTGGCCGGTCCCGACCTACGACGACATCCTGTTCTACGTGTAGGGCGTAACTGACATATCGTCACGGTATTGAGCCGGGGTCCGCATCATGCGGGCCCCGGTTTTTGTTTGCGAAGGACGCTTTGAAGCCCGTTTTGCCGCCGATTTGCCTAGGTATAAAGGGCTATGGGCAAAAAACGTCAAATATGAGTACTGTCACAAGTCCTGTAGCATTATCTTTTTGCAAAATATGCAGTGTTACACAACATATGTCCAAGTACTTAGCTGATAAACGCTTGCAATTCTTCCGCCGTAGGACCCCTGGCGTCTAAATCGCCTTCTGATGGCATGAAATCGCTGTTACTAAAATGGTAACAGTACTCATATTTGCCATTTTTTGACCACAGGCCTTGCGATGATGCCGGGATTCGCACCCTGTCGGGTTCGAATCCCGGCATATCGGTAGCAAAAAGCCCGCTACCGCGAGGGTAACGGGCTCTTCAATTCAAATGGTGCCCCCAGCGGGATTCGAACCCGCGATATCCACCTTGAAAGGGTGGCGTCCTTGGCCGCTAGACGATGGGGACAGCGGGAAAGAGTATAGCAGACTTTTTTAGCCGTTCACATATCGTTGGCAAACTGAAAAACCACCACAAAGGTGCCTGCCCCCTTTGTGGTGGTGAGGTGCTAGGGGAGGAGCTTCATGGCAGCGTCGTGGGCGGCGTGCTCGTAGATGTCGTCGAGGGGCTTGAGCGGCAGCAGGGCGTTGGCCTGTGCGTCGCCGCGACGCTCGAGTGCGTGGGCGATAAGCCAGTCGGCGAGCTCGGGATTCTTGGGCAGCGCTGGGCCATGCAGGTACGTGCCGATGACGCCCTTGTAGACGAGGCCTTCAAAGCCATCGTCGCCGTTGTTGCCGGTGCCCGCGACGACAGACGTTCCGAGCGGCGTGGCATCGGTGTCCAAAAGCGTGCGGCCGCCGTGGTTCTCGAATCCGACAAAGGGCTCAGGTGCCAGGTCGGTCTTGACGGCGACGTTGCCGATCAGGCGGTCGGAGCCGCGCACGGTCTCGGCGGCAATGATACCCATGCCCTCGATGCGATTTTCGCCCATATAGTACGAACGACCGAGCAGCTGATAGCTGCCACAGATGGCAAGCAGTGTGCCGCCGTCCTCAACGTAGGCCGCGACCTTGTCTTTTTGAGCGAGCAGTTCATGTGCAACCGCCAGCTGGTCGCGATCGGAGCCGCCACCCATCATGACGATATCGGCGTCGGTCAGGTCGAGCACCTCGCCCATGTGGACCTCGTCCACGCGCACGGGAATGCCGCGCCAGGCGCAGCGGCGCTCGAGCGCGATAACGTTGCCGCCGTCGCCGTAGAGGTTGAGCGCATCGGGATACAGGTAGACGATGCGCAACGGGCGCGAAAGCTCGACCGGCGCAATATCGGTGGGGACAGCGTTACCATCGGCGGGCGTTACGGCGCAGGAGACAACCGAGCTCGCATCGGCACCCTTAAGCTCGTCGAGCTCTTTGACCAGCGGCGGGAAGGCCGTGTAGTTAGCGACGGCGTAGAAAGTGTCGCCGGCAGCCTCGTCTGCCACGGCGCCAATTGCCTGCGCGACGTCCGAGATAATGGCGGCGTCGATGCCGGCGTACTTGAGGCGCACCTGCATATCGTGTGCACGCGTGCCGCCGGCAAAGGCGACAAGCCCTGGGGTATCGGCGATGCGCTCGAAGTCGACGTCGTAGATCCAGGAGACATCGTGGCCGTCGGCACTGTTGTCGTTCAGGAAGAAAGCGCAGAGTCTGCCGCCCGCCGTCTTAATGGACTGGATCTGTCGATCGAAGCCCACGGGATTCTTGGCCAGGTTTGCCTCGACGGTGCGACCGGCAATATCCCAGCGGCCCATACGTCCGCCGGCGGGGACGTAGGCATCGAGCGTGGGCTGCAAGTGCGCCGTATCCACGCCTAACTCATGTGCGGCAAAGAATGCGGCGGCAACGTTATAGACCATATATAAGCCGTTGTAGCGCGTGTCGATGTGCGCGGCTGGCGCGCTGGAATCAGATCCAAACACCAGGTCAAAACCATAGCCGTCGCGACTGAGCTTCACATTCGTCACGCGGCGGACCAGTGCGGGGCGTGCCCAACCGCACGAGGGGCAATGGTAGGCGCCGAGTTGACCATACTGTACGTAGTCGTACTCCAACGGGGCGTTGCACTGCGAGCAAAAGCGCGAGTCGCTAATGCGGTCAGACTCGGTGTTGGTGGCGCCATCGATGCCAAAGGCAATACTCGCATTGGGAACGCGCGCGGCAATCGAGGCGCACAGCGGGTCATCGGCGTTGTAGATGAGCGTCGTTGTCGGCGAAAGCTCCAACGCGTGGGCGATGACCTCCTGGGTATGATCGATCTCGCCATAGCGATCTAACTGGTCACGGAACAGGTTGAGCAGCACGAAGTACGTCGGCTTGAGCTTGGGCAGGACGCGTACGGTGTAAAGCTCATCGCACTCAAAAACGCCCACGCGCTTGCCGCCACCGGCTCGCTTGAGGCCGCTGCGCGCTTCGAGCAGTGCGCCCACCACGCCCGGCTCCATGTTGTTGCCGGCGCGGTTGCATACCACGGTGGCGCCGCTGGCGGCAACGGCGTCGGCGATGAGGTTGGAGGTGGTGGTCTTGCCATTAGTGCCGGTGATCACCACGCTGCGGTCGACAAGGTCCGCGAGGTCGCTTAGCAGCTCGGGGTCGATTTTCATGGCGATGCGGCCGGGGAGTACGCCGCCCTGGCGCTTAAGGACGGAGCGCAGCCCCCAGCGGGCGATATCGCTCGAGGTGCAGGCGAGAGATGAGCGGAAGTTCATGAAGCCGTTCCTAACGTGAATGACATGGTCGTGGCGTTTGCGCCGTTAAAAGCCGTAACGGCGCGCAAATTCCTGGGCAAGCTGCGATACGTCTTCGCAAGCGTTGGCCCAGGGGGCAAAGTCGGGAGTATCCGAGATGACGCCGTCGGCCTCCCAAACTGCCTGATGCGAAAGGTCCCAGGGGTCGTGCGGTTCGGGCCGGCAGGGAAGGTACGGCGTCTGATACATGGGGTTCAGCAAGAAGAACGCGCCGCCCTCGCAGCGGTTAGCGAACTCACGCAGCGCACGCACCGCCGGACGCATCTTGTTCGTTTTGAACAAGAGGATTGTGCGGGCGAGCAGGTACCAAGGAGAGTCCTCGAGCGCGTCAGCCCCGATCTCTTCCTCGAGCTGGTGGGCCAGGGCAAAAAAGCCGTCCTGGTCTTCCAAGCGGGCGAGGGCGAGCAGGACGGTGCCGGCAGCTCGGGTGGGATAGCCTTCCGCCTTAAGGACGCGGCGGGCGTAGTTGGCGGCAGCGCGGTAGCGGGCGCTCGCCATGCACAGCTGCGAGATGGTCTCGAGCGTGTGGAGCCACCCGATAAGAGCCGGCTCGCTCACGGTAAGGTCTGCTGCGGTGACACCGTCGGTCAAAACATTATTGGCCCAGTAGTGCGGGGCTTCCATGTCGAACCCGGGCACGCTTTGCTGCAGGTAATCGGCCGTGGTCGCCTCGAGCTTCATCAGGTCGCCCAGGCAGGCGTCGACGGGCGTGTCCGCCAAAATGATGGCGAGCAGCTGCGCGTCGAGGACATGCGCATCGATGCGGACGATCTTGAGCAGCTCATCGCGCATATCGTCGAACAGACGATTGCGCGTCTGCTCGAACTCCTCGTCGCTGCCCATGTCCTCGATGCGATGGAGCTCGTCGAGCAGGTGGCGATGAACACCGGCGTAGGACAGCAGTGCCTGGGCATGCTCGGTCTGCGCATACTTATGAGGGTTGACGTTCACGTCGTTATGGACAAGCTCGCGTGCTGCATCGGTGAGTTCGGGGTGCGACGCAAGGTAGGCGCGCTCCAGGTAGGCGGGGATGTAGACGCTCGGATCCATTAGAGGTCTCCTCCCTTAAACGGCAATCCCTGTTCGGCCGCGCGCAGGATTCGTTCGTCGATCTGGGAGCGCACGATGTCGTTGGTGGCGACCCAGGCGGCAAAGCTGGCGTTGTCGGGAGCGCCCAGGCCCTCCTGCAGCACCGGCGTTGCCTCGGACAGCGCAAGGACGAGCTCGTCGGTGGAGCCCACACCTACGTTGACGCGAGCATAGACACCATCGGGAAACTCGGTTTGGAAGTAGAGTGCTTCGGCCGCGTGCGGGCATGAGCGCACAAGGATACGCAGGTAGTGCTCGGCGCCCTCGTAGTCCAGCTCGCGCCAGGCAGCGCTCATCAGCGCGATGAGCGTCCACGGGTCCAAGTCGCGCTCCGCATCTTTGGGACGACGGCGCAGCGGCGTGTTGGCGAGATAGGGGACGGAGTGGGCAGAGCGAAATCGCTTGAGCTCCTCGGCGGGGTATTCGAGCTTTGCCATAGCGAGCATCGCGGTGTGGCGGACACCAGCGGGGTCGTTGGGCGCAAAGTCCAAGCTGCGATTCGCGGCTTGGAGCGACATGCGGTAGCGTCCGCTAATGAGCGCGCGCGATGCCAAGGCGGCAAGCCAGCGCAGGTAGGGGCGGCGCATAAGGTCGCCAGCGGCCTCACGCTCGTAGGGGTCCTGCGCCGAGGCGATTTTGAGCGCCAGGTCGTGCTCGACTTCATCGCGCTTGGATGCCAAGTACTGTACGTATTCCTCGTTGGAGCTGGCGGTGAGGGCGGTCAGCATGCGCTGGGCATCCCAGTTGGCCGGGTCGAGCGCGGCTGCCTCGCGGAGCATGTTCTCGGCAGCTGCCTCTTCTTGCTCTGCCTGGGTATCGTCAGGGATAAAGGGAATGCGGTAGTCGACAGCCTCGACCACCTTGGCAATGAGGTGCCCGGCGCGGTCGCGGTCGTGCACGATGAGCGGTGCGGGGTTGCGGGTGAATTGTTCCATCAGACGCTCTACGGCGGCACCGTCGGTGAGCGGGATATTGTCGCGGCGCAAGGCCTCAAGAACGAGGCGATGGCAATCCTCTTGAATGGGATCGAATGCCATGGGGCCTCCTTTGCTGCGGTTAGGGTTCAAATGTTTCTATATAAGGTTCTAGTTTACCCGCATGTGGCACACCGGGGGTGCCGCACTTGGACTTGCACCTTTGCACCACGAAGACGGATGTCGCACAAATGTCGGCACCTTGGACGACCGAGTGGTATCACGGTGCCGCAAACGGTCGATTTTTGGCGGCGAACGGTGCATATTTTGGAGGGGCACGGTCCTGCCCGGGATATGTAGTCAACCTTGATAAAACGTTTGCCCAGCTTGGGAGTATGAATGCCGCACAAGGGTCTTCAGGGATAGAAAAAACGTTTCATCATTGGCGGCTTTAGGTGAATAACTGACCAACCAGAACGGTAAAATAGTGTTTGACTGAGCGTTGAGACGTTTAGACATCGCGCATTGTCATCGCCGGCAACGCGCAAACCGGTCCTAACGGAGCCAATTGGGTGCTCCGTTATATACGCAAGTCTAAGAGGGGCTTGTTTAGGAGGCACAGTATGGGACGTTTTACCAATCCTCGCGATCTGTACTTTGGTGAGGGCGCTCGCCACGAGGTGAAGAACCTCAAGGGCAAGAAGGCCATCATCGTTTCTGGCGGCAGCTCTATGCGCCGCGGCGGGTTCCTGCAGGACGTTGAGGCCGACCTCAAAGAGGCCGGCATGGAGGTCAAGCTGTTCGAGGGCGTCGAGTCCGATCCGTCCATCGAGACGGTCATGAAGGGCGCCGAGGCCATGCGCGAGTTCGAGCCCGACTGGATTATCGCCATCGGCGGCGGCTCGCCCATCGATGCCGCTAAGGCCATGTGGGTCTTCTACGAGTATCCCGAGGAGTCCTTCGATAACATCATCCAGCCGTTCAGCTTCCCCGAGCTGCGTCAGAAGGCTCACTTCTGCGCCATTTCCTCTACCTCCGGCACTGCTACCGAGGTCACCGCATTCTCCGTCATCACGGATTACGAAAAGGGCATCAAGTACCCGCTGGCCGACTTCAACATCACCCCTGATGTCGCCATCGTCGACCCCGAGCTCACCTACACCATGCCCGCCAAGCTGTGCGCTCATACCGGCATGGACGCTCTGACCCACTGCATGGAGGCCTACGTTTCCACCTGCGCCTCTATGTTCACCGACGCCAACGCTCTGCACGGCATCCGCGAGATCGTCGAGTGGCTGCCCAAGTCCTATGCTGGCGACCATGAGGCCCGTCAGCACATGCACGAGGCTCAGTGCATCGCCGGTATCGCCTTCTCCTCGGGCCTGCTCGGCATCGTTCACTCCATGGCTCACAAGACCGGTGCTGCCTTCGAGAATGGCCACATCATCCACGGTGCCGCTAACGCCATGTACCTGGGCAAGGTCATCCAGTGGAACTCCAAGGACCCGCGTGCTGCCGAGCGTTACGCTTACGTGGCCAAGGAGATCCTGCACCTTCCCGGCGAGACCAACGAGGAGCTCATCGCCGCGCTCGTCCAGAAGATTCGCGACCTCAACGACCAGCTCAACATTCCGCAGTCCATCAAGGATTACGCGAATGGTGGCGTGAAGGTCGACGCCGAGAACCCGCAGATGGTTTCCGAGGAGGAGTTCCTCGCCAAGCTGCCCGAGAT
>URTZ01000024.1 GCA_900550825.1 uncultured Collinsella sp.
AGGCTGTTATCTCTTTCTGGATGAGGTGCAGGAGACCGATGGCTGGCAGGGCGTTTGTCAGCGTTTGGCGGAGCACGAGAGCGTAACGCTTGTTATCACCGGATCGTCCTCAAAACTATCTGCCGATGAAATAGCGACGCAGTTTCGCGGTCGCTCGCAAGAGCACGCTATGCATCCGCTTTCATTCCGCGAGTATTGTGCGTTTCATCACATTGAAACGCCGGATATGTCTACTAGTGCTGGGGCTCCAGCTGTTTCTCCGCAGCGGCGAACTGATCTGGAATCGGCATATGACCGTTATCTCATAGAGGGTGGCTTTCCTGGGGTTCAGGAGCTTGATGCCGGTTCGCGTATTCAGATGCTTCAAGCCTATTTGCGAGATGTTGTTGCACGAGACATTCTCGAGCGGAGCGGGCGCACGGATATCGCTCTTGCCAACCAAGTAGGGCTCTTCTGCCTTCGAAACACGGGTTGCGACCTTTCGGTTAACAGTTTGTTGGAAGCCTTAAAGTCTGTCGGATATCGAGCGTCATGGGAAAAAATAAACGAACTCGTTCGTTTATTCCAGCAGGCTCATCTCATTGGATTACTTCCGGAGTATTCAACTTCTTTGGCTCCTAAGACAACGACAACAGACAAGGTCTATGCCGTCGACCAGGGGATGGCATATGCAACATCGCGTGCTAATCAGCAGGATATAGGAAAGCGTTTGGAGACTGCGATTTATGCTGAACTCATGCGCCGTACGGCAAACGGCCGGTTGGAAACGGTGACTTCATTTACGGCTCCAACGCAAGCACGAGAAAAAGTTGATTTCTTGGTCGGCGACGCTTTGGCATCGGAACCATACGCGCTTTACCAGGTGACAGTCGATATGACGGCAGAGAAAACGCGCAGGCGTGAAGTTGGTTCCCTTGAGGTTGCTATGGTAAAAACCGGTATCAAGGATGCCAATATCATCACGCTGCGCGAGGCGACCCAGATCAAAACGGAGCATGGCGTCATCGAGGTTATTCCCGCATGGAAATGGTCGCTTGGTCTGTAATGCTACGCCGGCCCGCCGGGGCCGCACGGCACCATGTTGATGACCGGCGCTTTAGGAACGTCCCTAAGTGCCGGTTTGGCTGGTAAGTCGAGATGTGGGGAGCCCGTTGCTGGTATGGGACGGAGGGATTCCGCGTCCGCCTGGTCGGCGGCCGCGCTCCGCTGCGTCGCTTCGCTCCTTGCGTGCTGCGCTGGAAAACGCTTCGCGTTTCCTCAGCTCCGCACCCTTGCGGGTTCGAATTCCTCCGCTTGCCCACAAGAAAGCGCTCCAGGTTCATAAGGGCCTGGAGCGCTGTGTTCTTAAGGGCTGGGACGGAGGGATTCGAACCCCCAACAGCCGGCACCAAAAACCGGAGTTCTACCGTTGAACTACGTCCCAATGTGTGGTGTTGCCCAAAAGCAACTCGTTTAGTTTACCTAATCTGCGAGGGCATCGCAAACGCCATCGAGCAGGCGTACGGCGAGTGTCTGCGCGTCGCTGGCCGTGAAGGTGCCGTTGTAGCGCGTCATGCCCGTGAGCTCAATGCGAATGCGAGCCGGCTTCTGCTGCGCGGCGACATTGGCAGTGCGGATGCGCTGGGCCAGGTTGTGGCACTCGGCGAGGGCAATCGTGGCGCGCGGTGCGGCGTCGGCGGGCAGCTCGTCGCTTGCGATTTCGAGCACCAGGTCAACGTCGGTTGGGACCTCGGAGTCGCAGAGCATCATGCCGCTGTTGTCGGTCGTTGCCGTGGCGATATTCCACATGCGCGACGCAACACTGCGCGCGATGGGGTCCTCGCCGATAACGGCAATCTGGAAGCGCTCGAGCACGTTGGCGGCGCGAGCAAAACCGATGCGGGACTCGGCTTCGGTGACCGAGGGCTTGCCCTCCCACACATGGTGCAGGCGGTTGATGTAGGCGTAGGTGTCCTGGAAGGCCATGCCGTCGGCAAACAGGCCGACATTTTCCTGGAACTGCTGCAGGGCGGCCTCGGTATGCGGACCAAAGTAGCCGTCGTCTTCACCACAGGCAAAGCCCAAAACGTTGAGAGCGCGCTGCAGGGCCTGCACATCGGCGCCATGGAAATTGGGCATGCGCAGATAGAGGGTGCGGTCGCCCAGCTTATACGAAGCGTCTACAAGGGCGCTCCAGCAGGGGATATCGACGGCATGACCGGCAGCAAGGCCGCTGTCGAGCCTGAAGGTGCTGACGGCCTGCTCAGTGGTGGCTCCAAAGTACTTGTCGGTGACTTCGGCGGCATCAATCGTGTAGCCGAGCTGCAGGAGACGAGACTGCACGTCCTCGACGGCTGCTCCTTGCATGCCCGTTGTAATAGGTTCCATGAACGAACCCCTTTCGGCGTACCATTCGTACTATTTGAGCGTCTGTCGGATAGACAACGCAAAGGGATGCATAAACATGCACTCAACAGTGTAGCAAGTTGTGCCTAAATACGCTGCTGACAGGTTTTATAACCCCCGTTAGTTAAGGCGCTCCACAAAGAAATCTGCCATGGAGAGGAACAGCTCACGTGCGTGCGGATCAAGCTCAACGTTCTCGATGGCCGCTTTGGCCTTAGCGGTCAGGTCGAGCGCGTAAGTGTGGGCGTAATCGATGGAGCCGGTCTCCTGGAAGATCTCCACGGCGCGTGCGAGCTGCGCGGGATCATCGGTGCCCGAGGAAAGAATCGCCTCGACCTCGTCGTGGTGGCGCTTATCAGAGAGGGCGTGTACGGCGACAAGCGTGCGCTTGCCCTCGGTGATGTCGGTGCGGAAGTCCTTGTTGGCGGCTTCCTTAGTGCCGACAAGGTTGAGCAGGTCGTCCTGAATCTGAAAGGCAAGGCCCGTGTGCAGGCCAAAGGCGCGCAGCGCTTCGATTTGCTCATCGCTGCCGCCGCCGATAATGGCTCCGGCGGCAAGCGGCGTGGCTCCGCTGTAAAACGCGGTCTTGTGCGTCGCCATGTCCAGGTAGTCATCAACCGAGATATCAAAGCGCCCGTCACGGACCCAACCCAGGTCGAGCGCTTGACCCTCGATGGTGCGGACGATCATCTCGGTAAGCTCGTGGAGCACACGCAGCTTCACGTCGGACTCAAGCGTAGGGTCGTCGAGAACCGTCTTGGTGACCATGGTGAGCGCCAGGTCGCCACAATTGATGGCAAGGCCCGTGCCCTCGGTAAGGTGCATGCAGGGCTTGCCTCGACGAAGCTGTCCGTTGTCGGCGATGTCGTCGTGGATCAGCGCGCCCGACTGGAAATGCTCGATGGCTGCCGCGGCGCTGCGGGCGCTCTCAAAGCTGCCGCCCACTGCGGTTGCGGCGAGCATACAGATAAGCGGGCGGTGGCGCTTGCCGGCGTTGGCCGTAAAAGCCGAGAGCGGCGCGTACAGGTAGCGCTCGATATCGGCAGAGGTCGCCTGTCCGTCAAAGAACGTGGCCAGATAGTCGTTGATCTGGTCAAAGTGCTGGGCTAAAAAGCTGGTAAACGGACTGGACACGGGTTCTCGCATTCTTTCTTGGGTTACATCGTTGCGGTGTGCAGATACCATATTGCCACATTGGAGTTGCCGGCGCGTCTGTTTTGGCGATTTGGAGAAACGGGACGCGTGCGCGTGCCGGCTGCTTATATAAGCCTAAAGTGCTCGAGCGCCTTGACGACGCCATCTTTGTCGACCGAGTCGGTGATGTAGTCGGCGCGCTTTTTGAGATAGTCCGGCGCGTTGCCCATGGCGATACCGACATCGACGGCGTTCATCAGCGAGACGTCATTGCTGGCGTCGCCGATGCCGTATACGGTTCCATGGTGGGGATCGAGGGCGTCGAGTACAGACTGGATGCCCCCGCGCTTCGTGCATTCGCGGGGCGAGATTTCGGTTACCTCGAGTTCGAGCTCGTTAAAGCACAACAACGGCTCAAGTGCCTTATCTTGAGCGATGTGGTTGGCGAGCGATGTAGACATCAAGATCTTGTAGACACTGTAATGTTGCAGCTGCGTGACTGCGTCGCCCAGGGTGCGCGCGTATCCGGGGGCATCGGGGGCATCGGCACTCATGCGCACGACGCCGTTGAGGCCCTCAAAGCGGATGACCTCGCCCGATTGCTCAAGGTAGGGGGCAAGACGCTGCAACATACTGGGCGTCATCGACAGATCGCGAATTGCGTGTCCGTTGATCTCGGCGTAACCGCCCGCAAGACAGACGATGCCGGTCCAGGGCAGCTCAAGAAGTTTGGGGTGGATGCAGCTGAGGGTGCGTCCTGTGCAGATAAAGGCCATGTTGCCGTTTGCAACGAAATCGCGGATGGCCTGGGAGACCGCCTCGTTGGGATAGGGGGAGAGGTCCCGCTCGTCTTCGGGAAGGTCTTGGGCGAGCCTGGGGTCTTGCCAGGCGAGCGTTCCGTCGATATCGAAGAAGCAGATATCGCCGCGCTTATGGGCTGCGCTGGCGGCAGGGGAGGCCGAGGTGGTGGGCGCAAATCCCGGCTCGAGGCCCATGATCTGGTCAAAATGCTCTTTAACGCGGGGAACGGAGATGCCGATGATCACCTGGGCGGTCTTGCCCGTAATGATGAGGCCCTTGGCGCCCACCGCGACAAACGACGCGTTATCTGCAACGATGGAAGGGTCTGCGACCTCGACGCGCAGACGCGTGGCGCAGTTGGTTGCGCCCACGATATTGCCAACGCCACCTAAAAGCTGAATTACCCGCTCAGCGAGGACGTGATCTTGATCGGATCGACTATTGACCTCGTCATTGGGGGATTGCTCTTTGGCAAAGTCGTTTCCCGTTAAACAATCGATTGCCGCGCGATTGACGACATGATCCTCGCGGCCCGGAGTCTTAAGGTCATAGACCAAGATGAGTGCTCGAAAACTAACAAAAAAGATGAGGCTAAAGGCAAGGCCGATACCGAGCGCCAAAAGATAGGCACCGGCATGCGTGCGCATGAGCGGAATAAAGTTGAAGGCTGCCATCTCCATGAGGCCGCCCGAGAAGATGCCGACGATGCCAAAGAGATTCATGGTTGTGGCAAGGCAAGACGATAAGACGGCGTAGAGCAAAAAGAGCCCGGGGTGGGTGAACATAAAGAGAAACTCGAGTGGCTCGGTAACGCCGCAAACCACCGAGGCGATGATGGCGGGAACAAGGATGACCCTGAGGCCGGCGCGGCGCTCGGGTTTTGCGGTGGAGTAGAACGCAGCCGCGATGGCAGGAAGGCCAAAGAGCTTGACCCAGCCGGTGGCGGTAAAACCGGCCCACGGCGCAAGCTCATTAAGGGGGCGCGTACTATGGGAGAGGATGGGGAGCAAGCTGCTCCACGTGGCGTAGATGCCGTCGTTAATGACCAGGTTGTCGTAGTAGATCGGCATGTAGAGCAGGTGGTGCAGCCCCATGGGCTCGAGCGCTCGTTCTAAAAAGACAAAGATGCCCACGCCAAAGGGACCGACGCCTGCAAGCGTGTGACGCAGCGTATCGGTTACATCGTATACGTAGGGCACGATGGCGGCCGAGATAGCGGCAAGGGCAAACACGGCAAAAAAGCTGATGAGGTAGACCAGCGAGGATCCCGAGAAGGTGCCGAGCCAATCGGGAATCTTGGCATCGTAGAAGCGGTCATGGATGGTGACGACGGTTGCCGATACCGCCAGCGGGCCGATGATGCCGGTGTCGAGCGTCTTGATGCCGTCGATGACGGTGATACCGCTGGCGGTGGTCAAAGATGACGGGTACTCAAGTCCAAGGTTGTCTCCGCTCAGCTTAATGATCTCGCTCAAAAAGAAGCAATAGGCAAAATAGGCCACGAGTGCCTCGAGGCAGCAGCGTGCCGGTTGCTTTTGGGCAAGACCGATAGGCAGCGCTACGGCAAAAAGGAGCGGGAGGCGTTTAAAGACCGTCCACGAGCCGCGCTGGATGATGGTCCAAAAAACGTACCAAGGGGTTCCGTATACGGCGAGATCGCCGACGATGTCCGCAGTCGTTGCGAGAGCGGAGACGCCGACCATGAGGCCTGATATAGAAAACAGCATGGCGGGCGCGAACATTGCCCCGCCAAAGCGTTGGATTTTTTGCAGCATGTTCTGCCTTCCGAATATCGAGGCGCGTTGCGCGTGGGGAAACGTTTAAACAATGGATTCATTGTAGAGGACCAGACGATTGTCGTACCGGCAGTTTTGAGCGAAACCGATTTGGGCATGACAGAAACCGTCAACGGTTAAATCCTGTCGCTTTACCGATATTCGGTTTAAACAACTTTAAGAAATGCTACCGTGCCTAGCCGGAAATGAATAATGTAGAGGTGAAACAATGCCAAAAGCGATATACGAAGGAATCTACCGAGAAATACGCTCGCGCATCATTAATGGGACCTATGCGTTTCAGGAGATGCTGCCAACCGAAGCCGAACTGACCGCGGAATTTGGCTGCACGCGCAATACCGTCCGCCGCGCTTTGAGCATGCTGGCCGACGGGATGTTTGTGCAGCCCATACACGGCAAGGGCGTGCGCGTTATTTGGCTTAAGGGCGAAACCGACATGCTGGGCGCGCTCGAGGAAGTCGAGTCGTTTGGCGAGTTTGCAAAGCGCAACAATGCCGTTGCATCGACGGACGTTAAGTCTTTTGAACATCTGGTCTGCACCGAGCAACTCTCTCGTCGCCTGGGCTTTAACGTGGGCGAGAAGTTGATTCGCGTGGTGCGCGTCCGTAGCCTTAACGGTAACGCTCGCCAGGTGGACCACGGCTATTTTCTGGAGTCGATCGCCAAAGGCCTGACGCCCGAGATCGCCGCAAGGTCAATTTACGACTATCTGGAGCACAAGCGCGGCGTCAAAGTGATGGCGAGCCGTCGTACGGTGAGTGTCGAGCTCGCCAACGATGAGGACTGCAGCTACTTGGACCTTGGTAAGTACAACTGCGTCGCCGTCATGGAGAGCCAATCGTACACCTCGGATGGCATCTTGTTCGAGGTCACGCATGCCCGCACGCATCCCGAGATCTTCCACTACCGCGTCAACTCCAAGCGATAGCCGGCTAGCTCGCAGCCTGACGAGACTCATGCCCTCAAAGCGAAAACGCCCGGTCAAACCGACGATGTATCGGCTTGACCGGGCGTTTTCTCTGCATTCGATAACAAATAATTGTTTATACAAAACTTGTCAAGTATCAAGTTGAAATTACCGTTCACCGAAGTTTTTCTACCGCTCTAGTAATACTTGTTCAAACAACTAGCCAAATAGCGTATCGTACAAATCAGCAAAAGGGGCAAAGTCCCCGAGCCAATCTCCGAAGGCGGCGGCAAAGGGTGCCGCCACGGTGTGAAAGGGTGGATTGTAATGAAGAACGAAATGAGCAGAAGGCAGTTCCTGGGCTTTGCTGGTTCCGCGGCTGCGGTTCTTGGTCTGGGTCTCGTGGGCTGCGGTGGTTCTGCCGGCTCCGGCTCCTCTGCTTCTGGTGACGCTGCCGAGGTCTACTTCCTCCAATTCAAGCCCGAGGTCGACAAGGAGTGGAAGGAGATCGCCAAGGCCTATAAGAAGGAGAAGGGCGTCGAGGTCAAGATCGTGACCGCCGCCTCCAACACCTACGAGGAGAAGCTCAAGTCCGAGATGTCCAAGAGCTCCGCTCCGACCCTGTTCCAGGTCAACGGCCCCACCGGCCTTAAGAACTGGAAGGATTACTGCGCCGACCTGTCCGATACCAAGCTTCGCGGTGAGCTCATTGACGACTCCCTGGCTCTGCAGTCCGACGGCAAGGATCTGGGTATCGACTGGGTCCAGGAGAGCTACGGCATCATCTACAACAAGCAGCTGCTCGAGAAGGCTGGCTACAAGGCCGAGGACATCAACTCCTTCGACAAGCTGAAGGCTTGTGCCGACGACATTCAGGCCCGCAAGGACGAGCTTGGTGTTGAGGGTG
The DNA here is from genome assembly GCA_900550825.1 of uncultured Collinsella sp. GTDB lineage: Bacteria > Actinomycetota > Coriobacteriia > Coriobacteriales > Coriobacteriaceae > Collinsella. Next base: position 7,931 of record URTZ01000024.1, read on the forward strand.
CCTTTACTTCCGCCGGCATGGATGACTCCTCCAGCTGGCGCTACACCACCCACCTCGCCAACCTCCCGCTCTACTACGAGTTCGAGAAGGAGCACAACCAGGAGGACGACGAGATCAAGGGCGAGTATCTCGACAACTTCAAGCAGATTTTCGACCTGTACATCACCGACTCCACCTGCGATCCTTCGCAGCTTGCCTCCAAGACCGGCGACGACGCCACCAACGAGTTCGCAACCGGCAAGGCCGTCTTCTATCAGAACGGTTCTTGGGCCTACGCTGACCTCACCAAGGCCGGCATGACCGACGATCAGATTGGCATGATGCCCATCTACATCGGTGTCGACGGCGAGGAGAACCAGGGCCTGTGCTCCGGCGGCGAGAACTACTGGTGCGTCAGCTCCCAGGCTTCCGAGGATGCCCAGAAGGCCACCGAGGACTTCATGTATTGGTGCGTCACTTCTGACACCGCCACCAGCATCATCGCTGACAAGATGGGTCTGACTGCCCCGTTCAAGAGCGCTAAGGAGACCACCAACGTCTTCTCGCAGCAGGCCGTTGCCATGGCCAAGGACGGCAAGAAGACCGTCGCTTGGGACTTCGTCTACATCCCCTCTGAGGAGTGGAAGAAGAACCTCAAGCAGGCTCTGATCGCCTATGCTGCCGACAACAGCAAGTGGGACGGCGTCAAGAACGCCTTCGTCGATGGCTGGAAGACCGAGAAGGCTGCTTCCGAGTAAGCAGTTGCTGCCCAAGCTATCTGATTAGCGACAGGGGGCGGGCAGACGTTGGTTTGCCCGCCCCCTGCATATTGAAAGGACCCTTCTATGGGCAAAGCACTCAAGCGCTGGTGGCCGCTCTTTATGCTGCCCACGTGTCTGGCGTTTATGATCGGGTTCGTGATCCCCTTTATCCAGGGTTTCTATCTCTCGTTCTGCCAGTTTATTACCATCAACAACACGCACTTTGTCGGTATCGAGAACTACGTGCGCGCACTGTCCGATCCGCAGTTTGCCACGTCGTTCTTCTTTACCGTGGCGTTTGCCTTCCTGTCGACGGTGCTCATCAACGTGATCGCCCTCGCCATCGCGCAGGCGCTCACCCGCAAAGCGCTCAAGGGCACCAACATCTTCCGTACGATCTTCTTTATGCCTAACCTGATCGGCGGCATCGTGCTGGGCTACATTTGGCAGATTCTGATCAACTGCCTGCTCTCCAACGTGGGCGCCCAGCTCATCGCCCTTAACTCTGCTGCTGGCTTCTGGGGCCTTATCATCCTGACCCTGTGGCAGCAGGTCGGCTACATGATGATCATCTACATCGCTGGTCTGCAGTCCATTCCGTCCGACTACATCGAGGCCGCCAAGGTCGACGGTGCCACGGCATGGCAGACGTTTTGGAAGGTTAAGATCCCTAACCTGATGCCGACCATCACCATCTGCCTGTTCCTGTCCATCACCAACGGCTTTAAGCTGTTCGACCAGAACCTCGCCCTTACCGGCGGCGCCCCCGCGCACTCCACCGAGATGCTCGCCCTGAACATCTACAACACGTTCTATTCGCGTGCCGGTATCGCATGGCAGGGCATCGGTCAGGCCAAGGCGGTTATCTTCTGCATCCTGGTCGTAGCCATCTCCATGATTCAGCTTAAGGCCACGAGGTCCAAGGAGGTGCAGCAGTAATGAAACGCGATAAGGCTATCAACCGCGCGCTCTCGATTTTCTTTACGATTCTGTCGCTCGCGTGGATCTACCCCGTGTTCATGATTGCGCTCAATTCCTTTAAAAAGGCAACTGCAATCAGCACCACCACGGCATTCGATCTGCTCACGCCCGAGACGTTCAACGGCCTCGCAAACTACATGCATGCCCTTAACGAGCAGGGCTTTGCCTCGGCATTTATGTACTCGCTCATCATCACGGTCACGTCGGTCGTGCTGATCTTGGTGTGCTGCTCCATGTGCGCTTGGTACGTGGTGCGCGTCAACAGCAAGATCTCGAACTTCTTCTATTACCTGTTCGTGTTCTCGATGGTTGTACCGTTCCAGATGCTCATGTTCACGCTGTCCAATTTGGCGGACCGCATCGGCTTCAACACGCCGTTCAACATCTGCTTTATCTATCTGGGCTTTGGCGCGGGCCTGGCGGTCTTTATGTTCGCCGGCTTTGTAAAGAACATCCCGCTCGAGATCGAGGAGGCGGCCATGATTGACGGCTGCAACCCGGTCCAGGTGTTCTTTAAGATTGTCCTTCCCATCATGAAGCCCACCTATCTTTCGGTCGGCATCCTCGAGACCATGTGGGTCTGGAACGACTATCTGCTGCCCTACCTCACCCTCGACTCCACCAAGTACAAGACCATTCCTATCTTGATCCAGTACTTCCGCGGCGGCTACGGCCACGTCGAGCTCGGCCCCATGATGGCCTGCATCATGATGGTCGTTATCCCCATCGTTATCATGTACATCCTCTGCCAGAAGTACATCATCGACGGCGTGGTGGCAGGTGCCGTCAAGGGCTGATGCCGTAACTGTTTTGCAAGTTTCTGCGGTGCCCTCAACATGGCGCCGCATATCGAAAGGTAAAGACATGGCCGAGATCGTTCTCAAACATGTTCAGAAGGTGTATCCCAACAACGAGTCCAAAAAGAAGGGCTTCTTTGGCAAAAAGAAGAAGACCGAGGAGAAGAAGCACAACCTCAAGGTTACCGAGGACGGCGTGCTCGCGGTGGAGGACTTTAACCTCACCGTTCACGACCAGGAGTTTATCGTCCTCGTTGGCCCCTCTGGCTGCGGCAAGTCCACGACGATGCGCATGGTCGCTGGCTTAGAGGACATCACCTCGGGCGACGTGCTGATTGACGGCAAGCGCGTCAACGACGTGGCACCCAAGGACCGTGACATTGCCATGGTGTTCCAGAGCTATGCTCTGTACCCCAATATGACGGTGTACGAGAACATGGCGTTTACGCTTGAGCTCAAGAAGGTCCCCAAGGACGAGATCGACCGCAAGGTTCGCTCCGCTGCCGAGATCTTGGGTATCACCGAGTATCTCGACCGCAAGCCTAAGGCGCTTTCGGGCGGCCAGCGCCAGCGCGTCGCCATCGGCCGCGCCATCGTGCGAGACCCCAAGGTCTTCCTGATGGACGAGCCGCTGTCCAACCTGGACGCCAAGCTGCGTAACCAGATGCGAGCCGAGCTCATTAAGCTACGTCACGAAATCAAGGGCACCTTCATCTACGTTACTCACGACCAGACCGAGGCCATGACCCTTGGCGACCGCATCGTGGTCATGAAGGACGGCGTTGTCCAGCAGATCGCCACGCCGCAGGAGGTCTTCAACCATCCCGCGAACATCTTCGTCGCCGGCTTCATCGGCGTGCCGCAGATGAACTTCTTCGATGCCCAGCTGGTGCGCTCGGGCAACGGCTTTACCGTCAAGACCGAGGATATGAACGTGGCGCTCGCCCCCGAGACTTGCGCTCAGCTTGCCCTCAACTGGGACGGCGGCGACGTGAAGGAGATTACGGCCGGCGTGCGTCCCGAGCAGATCCTGCTTGCCGACAAGGGCGAGGAGGGCGCGCTCCAGGGTACCGTCGAGGTGACCGAGCTCATGGGCTCGACCGAGCATGTCCACGTGACCGCTCCCGACGGCCAGTTTGTCCTGATTATCCCCGTCGTCGACCTCGAGGCCAAGGGCGCGCTCAAGGCTGGCGACACCATCTGGTTCAAGTTCGAGAAGAACGCGACCCATCTCTTCGATAAGGTCTCTGGCAAGAACCTTATCTAGGCCCGGTGCATCCAGGCCCTCCCTTTGGGCGACTGCGGTATTGCCATCCTTTTGCCGCGGTCACATATAAGGCTCCCCTCCCGTCCACTGGGCGAGAGGGGAGCCTTTCTTTGTGTTGGGATTGTCTGACCGGTCGTTTGTCTCGATCTGTAACGGGTAGGGCCGATTTCGGACGTTAGATGTTACAGATCGAGACGGTTCCCTGAGCTAGCCATTTCATCTAAATCTGTAACACCAAAGGTGAATTTCAGCTGCTAGATGTTACAGATTGAGATAAACCCAAGGGGAGGGGCCGGTATGTCTCAATCTGTAACAGCTGGGGCCGTTTTTACCGAGTAGCTGTTACAGATCGAGATTCTTCGGTCGAGTCGGGTTGCAGGGTAACGTGCGGGCACAAAAAACGGAGCCGTGTTGCCACGACTCCGTTTCTCAGGAGGATGGGTAAGGGAAGCGAAATTAGTTCAGGTGCCAGATCTCGTCGTTGTACTGGGAGATGGTGCGGTCGGACGAGAAGGTGCCGGCGTTGGCGATATTGATGAGCGCCTTGCGCATCCAGGCGTCCTGGTCCTCGTAGTCGGCCAGCACGCGCTCCTTGGTCTGGATGTACTCATCAATGTCGAGCAGGGCCATAAACCAGTCCTTGCCCTTGATGTCGTCGTGCAGACGCTGCAGGCGCTCGGCGTTGCCGGTCGCCATAAAGGCGGGGTTGGTGATGAAGTCCACCAGCAGTTTAATGCCGGGCTTGCGGTAGAGCGCACCGGCGTCATAGGCGCCGTCGGCGTAGAGCTGCTCGACCTGTTTGGACGAGGCGCCAAAGGTATAGATGTTCTCGTCGCCCACGAGCTCGGCAATCTCCACGTTGGCGCCGTCAAGCGTGCACAGGGTTAGGGCGCCGTTGAGCATGAACTTCATGTTGGAGGTGCCGCTCGCCTCCTTGGAGGCCAGGCTGATCTGCTCGGAGATATCAGCGGCGGGGATCACGCGCTCGGCGGCGGTGACGTTGTAGTTCTCGATCATGACAACCTGCAGGTAGGGAGCCACGTCGGGGTCGTTTGCAATCCACTGCGACAGCGTCAAGATCAGATGGATGATGTCCTGCGCGATAGTGTAGGCAGGCGCCGCCTTGCCGCCAAAGATGATGGTGACGGGGTGCTTAGGTCTGTTGCCGTTCTTGATATCGAGGTACTTCCAGATGATGTAGAGCGCGAGCATCTGCTGACGCTTGTACTCGTGGATGCGCTTGACCTGGACGTCGATGATGGCGTTGGAGGGAATGGTCACGCCCTGCTCGAGCGCCATGAACTGGCGCATGATGGCCTTGGCCTCGACCTTGGTGGCGGCCAGGCGCTCAAGAACGTCCTTGTCGTCGGCGAAATTGGCGAGTTTGCTCAGATCGCCGGTGCTGCGCCAGTCGGTGCCGATCACATCGTCGAGCAGGCTGGCAAGCGCGGGGTTGGCCCCATGGACCCAGCGGCGGAAGGTGATGCCGTTGGTCTTGTTGGAGAACTTCTTGGGATAGATTTCGTAGAACGGATGAAGCTCGGTGTCCTCCAGGATCTTGGTGTGGAGGGCGGCTACGCCGTTGATGGAGAAGCCAAAGTGGATGTCCATGTGGGCCATGTGGACGGTATCGTGTTCGTCGATGATGGCGACGCGCGGGTCATCGTGCTCGGCCTTCGCGATCTCATCGAGCTTGACGATAATGTCGGCGATGACAGGGGAGACCTTCTGCAGGCTGGCGAGCGGCCACTTCTCGAGCGCCTCGGCAAGAATCGTGTGGTTAGTGTAGGCGACCATGGAGCGTACGATGGTCACGGCCTCGTCAAACTCGATGCCATGCTCGGTGGTGAGCAAGCGAATGAGCTCGGGGATGACCATGGTGGGGTGCGTGTCGTTAATTTGGACCACGGCATAGTCGGCCAGATCGTGCAGGTTGCTGCCGCGCTCGACGGCCTCGTCGATCAGGAGCTGGGCGGCGTTGCTCACCATGAAGTACTCCTGATAGATGCGAAGTAGGCGGCCCTGCTCGTCGGAATCGTCGGGGTAGAGGAACAAGGTGAGGTTCTTGGCGATCTCGGTCTTGTCGAAGTCGATGGAGCTGCCGGGGACCAGGCCGTCGTCGACGCTCGCCAGGTCGAACAGGCGCAGGCGGTTCTTGGTGGGCTGGCCGTAACCGGGCACATCGATGTTGACGAGCTTGGAAGTAACGGCAAAATCGCCGAACTCGACGGTGTAGGAGCGGTCATCGTCGACTAGGATGTCCTGCTCACCGAGCCACTCGTCGGGGACGGCCTTCTGCTGGTTGTCGACAAAGCGCTGACGGAACAGACCGTAGTGATAGTTGAGGCCCACGCCATCGCCGGTCAAGCCCAGCGTGGCGATGGAATCCAGGAAGCATGCGGCCAAGCGGCCCAGGCCGCCGTTGCCGAGTGACGGCTCGACCTCGAATTCCTCGATCTTGTTGAGGTCGTGGCCTGCGGCGGTGAGCTGGTCCTTAACCTCGTCGTAGATGCCGAGGTCGATCATGTTGTTGATGAGCAGCTTGCCGATCAAAAATTCGGCGGAAATGTAATAGAGCTTTTTCTTGCCGTTGTTGAGCGGGCAGGCAGCGGAGCGCTCCTGCACGAGTTTGACCAGCAGCTTGTAAATGCGACGGTCGTCGAGCTGCTCGAGCGAGGTGCCAAAAGACTGCTCGGCGAGTTCCATGAGGTTAACTTGGGGCATGTTTTCTCCTGTGATGGGTTGTTTCATGTCTGCAATTCATAAGAAGCCCGCGCGAGGGGATTGGGGTGGCCTCGCGCGGGAAAAGCAAGCGCGTCCGCACGGTGGGGAGGGGTCGGGCGCGGTGGCTCCTATTGAGGAAGCTCGATTTCGGCTTCCGACGGGATGCGGAAGTAGGTCTCGGTCCAGTCGGTGAGTTTGTGCTCGAGCTCGCGGGTGATGGCGCCGTCGAGCATGCGCCAGGTCCAGTTGCCGCCCAGCGTGGCAGGGGTGTTGATGCGCGCCTCGTTGCCCAAGTTGAGCAGGTCCTGCATGGTGTAGATGCACGTGTCGCTCACGCTGGCGGCGATGGTGCGATTGAGTGCATCTGCCATGGGTTCGCCGGCCTGCTGATGGGTGTACAGGGCTGCCTGCTCGCGCTGACGCGGGGTGGCCGTTCCCTCAAACCAACCGCGCGCCGTCTCGTTGTCGTGGGTGCCCACATAGGCGACGGTGTTGGCGATGTAGTTATGCGGCAGGTAGTACGAGTTGGTGCCCTCAAAGGCAAACTGCAGGATCTTCATGCCGGGGAAGCCCGAGTTGTCGCGCATGTCGATGACGCCGGGGGTGAGGAAGCCCAGGTCCTCGGCGATGATGGGCAGCGTGCCGAGCTTTTCCTCGAGCGTCTTGAAGAACTTGAGGCCGGGACCCTGCGTCCACGAACCGTAGGACGAATCGGGCGAGGAGAACGGCACCTCCCAATAGGCCTCGAAGCCGCGGAAGTGATCCAGGCGGATGACGTCGTACATGTCGAGCGCGGCACGGATGCGGCCCTCCCACCAGGAGAATCCGTCGGCCTCCATGGCATCCCAGTCGTAGATAGGGTTGCCCCAGTACTGGCCGGTTGCCGAGAACTGGTCGGGTGGCGTGCCGGCGACGCTCACGGGGTTGCCGGCGGCGTCGATCTTAAAGAGCTCGGGCGTGGCCCACATCTCGACAGAGTCGCGCGAGACGTAGATGGGCAGGTCGCCGATGACTAGGATGTCGCGCTCGTTGGCGTAAGCCTTGAGGCGGCTCCACTGGCGATCGAAGAAGTACTGCGTCATCTGGTGGTAGAGCATACGCGCGGGATGGGCGGCGCAGACCTTGGCAGAAGCCTCTCCGCGGGTACGCAGCTCCGCGGGCCACTCCCAGAATGCCTTAAGGCCGCACTCCTCCTTGACGGTCATGAACTCGCAATAGGGGATGAGCCAGTCCTCGTTGGCCTGGACAAAGTCGTCGAAGTCTGCTGGCTTGTCGGCGGCAAAGCGCTCGGCGGCGCGGTCGAGAATCTGACGGCGACCGCCAAAGATGGCGCCGTAGTCGACGTTGCTGGGGTCGGAACCCAGATACACGCCGTCGATATCGCACTGCTCCAGATAGCCCGCCTCGATGAGTTCGGCGAAGTCGATAAAGTTGGGGTTGCCCGCACGTGCTGAGAACGACTGGTAGGGCGAATCGCCGTAGCTGGTCGTCGTGAGGGGCAGAATCTGCCAGTAATGTTGTTTACACGAGGCGAGGAAGTCGACAAAGTCATAGGCGTTCCAGCCAAAACCGCCGATTCCGTAGGGGCCGGGTAGAGATGAGACGGGCATGAGGACGCCGCTTGCACGCTCCATGAATGCGCTCACCAACCTTCTTGTTGTGGGGTCGGCCTGCCGATGAGCATGCAGTCCGCCTCCGAGCTTCCAATTCAATACGCCTATTGTAAAACAAGTTGTTTAAACATGTATAGGCAAGATAAAAAAGTTAGCCGATTTTCGGTGAATGGTTACATGCCATGAAAAAGCCCCGACCTCACAACGTGAGACCGGGGCTCAAAATCTACCGCGGGGGAGTGGCTACTCGGCGTCGGCGAAGCCGTTGGGGTTGTGGCTCTGCCAGTTCCAGCTATCGCGGCACATGTCCGCGATGTCGTACTGGGCCTTCCAGCCCATCATGCGCTCGGCCTTGGAGGCATCGCACCAGTTGGCAGCGATGTCGCCGGCGCGGCGCTCGCGGATCACGTAGGGCAGCTCCTTGCCACAAGCCTTGGAGAAGGCGGCGACGACCTCGAGCACCGAGGTGCCGGTGCCGGTGCCCAGGTTAAAGATCTCGACGCCGGTCTTGCCGTTCATCCAATTAAGGGCGGCAACGTGACCAGAGGCCAGATCGCACACGTGGATGTAGTCGCGCACGCCGGTGCCGTCGGGGGTATCGTAGGTGTCGCCGAAGATGGTCAGCTGCTTGAGCTTGCCGACCGCGACCTGTGTGATATAGGGCATGAGGTTATTCGGAATACCGTTCGGATTTTCACCGATCAGACCGGATTCATGCGCGCCGATCGGGTTAAAATAGCGAAGCAGGACCACATGCAGCTCGGGATTTGCCTTTGCCGCGTCCTTCAGAATTTCCTCGATCATGAACTTCGTCCAGCCGTAGGGATTCGTCGCAAGATGCGCCGGCATCGTCTCCGCATACGGCACCGGATTTTCCGGGCCGTAGACCGTCGCGGAGGAGGAAAACACCAGCCGCGTGCAGCCGTACTCCGCCATGACCTCCAGCAGCGTCAGCGTGCTGTCCAGATTGTTGCGGTAGTAACGCAGCGGGATGCGGCAGCTTTCGCCGACGGCCTTAAGGCCCGCGAAATGAATGACCGCGTCCGG
>URTZ01000025.1 GCA_900550825.1 uncultured Collinsella sp.
CGCCCAGTGACCCAATTTGTTATCGGTTGGAGTTTCTGTTGTAGCGAGCCATAAGGTAGAGCAGCTGAATAATCGAAGTGAGCGCTGCGGCCACATAGGTAAGCGCGGCTGCCGTCAGGACCTTCTTGGCACCGTTGACCTGCTTGGAACTCATACCCGACTGCTCAATATATGCCACGGCGCGGCGACTGGCATCAATCTCGACCGGCAGCGTAACGAGTTGGAACAGCACACTAAACGAGAAGAAGACCAGCGCGAGGGTCGTGAGTCCCGCGATGTTCATAAACAGGCCCAAGAGCAACACGATGGTCCAGGTGTTCTGGGTAAAGTTGACAACCGGAACCAGGGCGGTACGCACTTTCGTCATGGCATAGCCGCTTTGACGCTGGGCGGCATGGCCCGCCTCGTGGCAGGCGACGGCAACGCTTGCGACCGAACCGCCCGAACGGTTGGCATCCGACAGATACAGGTTGTTGTCCTGCGGGTTGTAATGGTCGGTGAGCTCGCCGGCGACACCCTTGATACCCACGGCGCTACAACCGTTGGCATCGAGCATGCGGCGCGCGACCGTGGCACCCGTATCGCCGTCCGAACGAACCTTGGACCAGGTTTTGTACGTCGAGTTGATATAGTTCTGTGCGGCAAGGCCAAGCACCGTGCAGACAAGAACAACCAACAGGTACAGCGGGTCGATGCCAAAGCCGTATCCATAGTAATAAGGCATGCGAATTCCTCCGAATCGAGTTACACGTTGGAGGCATTCTACCCACTCGCCCAGCCAACGAGACGCCATCGATGTTTTGGCATTGCCGCTCTAGAACGTTTACAGCGTTTGGTAAAACCGCGTAACTATAAAAGCTCGATTTTGCCGTCCTTCACAGTGAGTCCCATGTTGCCCGAGAGCAGATCGTCCAGGCGCGAGCCCACAAGCTCAAAGCGCCAGCCTTCGCGCAAGGGGCTCTGCTCGGGATGCTCAATGTAGTCGGCCAGGTCATCGCGCGAGGCAATGACCGAGGTCGCCACGCCCGAGCGCTCGGCAACCAGGCGGATGAGCGCGTACATCAGGTCCGTCACGCTCTCCAACTCCGGAGAGATCTGGCGATGCCCGCGCACCATGAGCGGCAGGCGATCGTGCGGGCAGCTTGCGCCACGCTTGATGGCCATGAGCGCACCGTCCACGTCGCGCTCCCCCAACTGATCGGTACCGCGAATGCTACGGAACTCCTCAACGCGCACGGGATTGCGCTTAACGAGCGCAAGCAGCGTGTCGTCGGACATGACCCACTTGCGCGGGATGTTACGGCGTTCGGCGCGGTCCTCGCGCCAGGCGGCGAGCTCGCGCGCGATGCCCAACTGGTGACGGCTGCACGAATTGATGCGCTTGACCTTGCGGAACGCCTCGTGGCGATCGGCGCGATAGTGCGACTCGTCAGCCAGCGGGCGCAGCTCGTCGAGCACCCAGTCCACACGGCCCAGCTCGCGCAGGCGGCTCATCATCTCGGTATAGGCGACGATCAGGTACTTGACGTCATCGATCGCATACTCAATCTGCTTATCGGTCAGCGGGCGGCGCGACCAGTCGGTCAGCGACTCGGTCTTGGGCAGCGATACGCCGCAGAACGTCTGAACAAGCGCGCCATACGAAATCTGCTGGCGCTCGCCCAAAAAGGCGGCGGCGACCTGCGTATCGAAAATCGGTCGTGGCAGCACGCCCACGGTATGGAGCATGACCTCCATATCCTGCGAGCACGCGTGGAAGACCTTGGTCACGCTCTCGTCGGCCATAAGCTCGGCCAGCTGCGATAGGTCGTCGATTACCAGGGGATCGACCGCGACGCTCTCGGCAGGGGTGGCAATCTGAACCAAACACAGACGCGGGTGGAATGTGCGCTCGCGCAAAAACTCGGTATCGACGGCAATCGCGTCGAACTCACGGGCGCGCTGGCAAAAGGCGAGTAGAGCCTGATGTGTGGAAATGTACATATCAACCCATCGAATAAGGTTAGGCCCGAAAAACACGGGTAGGATATCGGCATTGCCTTACAACTATACTCGGTTAGTCACAGAACGGGAACGTAAGTATGCGCTGCCTTATCATCCACAACCCGGCATCGGGCCTCAGCTCAGATGAAATCTACGCATTCACGCACGCCCTCGCGCAGGGCGGCGACGAGGTCGTGATGCGTTTTATCGGCGATGGCATGGAGCCCGAGGATGCCGTGGCAGACGTGCGCGAGTTTGATCGCGTGGTCGTTTCGGGCGGCGACGGCACCGTCTCCAACGTGCTCGACCAGATGCGCGGGTGCGGTGTCCCCACGCTCGTCTTCCCCTCCGGCACAGCCTGTCTATTCTTTAACAACATCGGTAATGCCCCCGAGGCAGCGGCGCTTGCCAAGGCATGTCGCGCCGGCCGCACGGTCAAAGTAGACATGGGCGAGCTCTTTTGGCTCGACGAGAACGGCAACGAGAAGCGCCACGGCTTTATCATCATCGCCGGCTCGGGCTTCGACGCCGAGATCATGATGAAGGCCGCCCCCACCAAAAACGACATCGGCGAGATCGCTTACTTCCTCTCCGCGCTCGCCACGCCCAATCCCACGGTGGCGCACTTTACGATTGAGCATGACGGCATTGTCGAGGAGCTCGACGGCATCTGCTGCATGGCCGGCAACACCTCGGTCATCCAAAACGACATCAACCTGTTCCCCGACTGCCGTATGAACGATGGCATGGTCGACATTGCGGTCATCGAACCCGTAAAAACTGTGCAGCTGCTGCCTACCGTGATCACCGCTGCGCTTGACCCCGCCGGCAAGGTACTCGGGCGCCCGCAGTTCAAGATCATCCAGACCAAGGAAGCCAAGATCACCTGCACCCCGTCACTGGGCATGCAGTTCGATGGCGAGATTATCTCCAGCAATTCGGGCGTCTTTGGAGCCCGCGCGCTTCCACAATGCCTCGACCTCATCGTCGACGAATTCTCCCCGCTCGGAAAATAGGAGGACCCTATGAACGACAATCCCCTGCTCGGCTTTATCATCATCGTTTTGGCCATGCTCGTCGGCTATGCGATCAACGTGATCCACCGCCGGAAGAAGTAATTCCACATTGGTATGATATTCATCCAATTATCGTCTCCCCTGCTGTTTATGCATTTTCCAAACAGCGGGGGATTTTTCTTTGCGACCCGTGCAAGGCGCTTTATTCGGCTACAGTAATTGCAGGGTGCCTTCATTTAACTAAAGCTACAAAATGAGTATTCTTATCCGCTCATCGCATATTTTAGGACGCTCATCGAGTATTTCATCGAATCTAGTGAATACTCTTTAGACTTCCGATAGGCTAATATATGTATTTATTAGCTGAAGCTCCGTACGGTTTCGCGGGGTTTCAACGGTTGGGAGGGATTATGAGGTTTACTCATCCTGTCAACACGCTCAAAAAGCTCGGCTGCGGCCTTGCGTTTGAAGCAGCGGCCATCATGGCCATGCCGACTTCGGCACTCGCCTGCACCCAGATCTACATGGGCAGCAAGCTCACGGCAGACGGCAACACGTATTACGGCCGTTCCGAGGACTTCGGTCCGCGCTATGTCAAGCACTTTGGCATTGAGCCCGCACACAAGGACGGCAACGAGTACACCTCGGTCGAGTCCGGTTTTGAGTACAAGTCCAAGGGCGCAACCTACCGCTACACCTTCGTTCGCGACAACCCCTCGCAGTGGGAAGATCGCTACGACGCATATTCCGAGGCAGGCATCAACGAGAAGGGCGTCTCCTGCTCTGCCACGTTGAGTACCTCCTATAACGAGAAGGCCGAAGAGGCCGACCCCATCACCGAGGAGACTGGCATTGGCGAATACAGCTATGCCAGCGTCATCCTGGGCGAGAGCGCCACGGCCCGCGAGGGCGTCAAGCTCCTCGGTAGCTTGGTCGACGACCAGGGCATCTGCACCAACGACCAGATCATCATCGCCGACAACAACGAGACCTGGTTGTTTGCAGCGCTTTCCGGCCATCAGTGGATTGCTATGAAGCTCGCCGATGACATCGCCTCGCTCAACCCCAACATCGGCAACCTCACCTATAACGTCGACCTCGATGACACCGAGAACTGTCTCCATTCCGAGGGCATCGAGTCCATGCCTAAGGAGAAGGGCTTTGCCGAGTACACCGACGGCAAGTTCGACGTCGCCAAGACCTACGGCGAGGAGATTAGCGAGGCCGGTATGCACCAGTGGTCGCGCTATATCCAGGGTCGTGATTACTTCATGGCTCCGCTTGCCGAGGGCACCGACTACGAGATCGTCAAGGACGAGCGCGAAGAGGCTCGCGCCACGACCGGCGCCCTGGTCCACGAGATGCAGCCGCTGTTCTTCCAGCCCGGCAAGTCCGACTGGAACACCTTTGAGATGATTCGTTCCTTCGCCGCTCGCGGCGAGAATGTCGCCGGCCTCAACGCCAACACCGACGGCGCCTATGCCATCGGCTCCAACCGCAACACCGAGATCCACACCTTCCAGATCCGTCAGGGCATGGACCCCGAGATCGCGACCATTCAGTGGGAGATGCTCTCCAACGCCGAATTCTCCGTCGCCATCCCCTTCTACTCCGCACTGCTCACCGAGGTCAGCCCCTACTTCAGCGATCAGGATGTCTCCTTCGATCACTGCGAAGAGGAAGACGTCGTGAACAACGAGGAGCCCAAGAACTCCATCAACTACGTCCTCATGGACATCAACACGCTCGCCTATGAGAACCGCGACCACTGCGCCACCGGCGTCCGCGCCTATCTCGACGCCCTGCAGAAGGAACTCATCGAGCAGAACCTGACCGTCGACGAGGCCATGCAGGCCGAAGAAGGCACCGAGGCCCGTACCGCCCTGGCCAACAAGGCCGGCAAGGCTGCAACCAAGAACACCTATGTTAAGTGCAAGGCCATGCTCGAGGAGATGCGCGACTACCTCAAGGAGGGCGATTTCTCCGAGGAGTTCGTCCCGAGCGACTACGATGCCGACAACGACTGCCTGGTCGAATCCATCACCTACGCCGACGAGGCCCTTTCCGATGAGGACGTGGCCGAGCCCGAGGCCGAAGAGGAAGAGGTCACCGAGGAGAAGTCCGAGGGCAACAACATGGCCGCCATGGCCGTTGGCGCCGTCGTCATCATCGGTGTCTGCGCCTACGTGATCTATCGTCGCAAGAAGGCCTAAGACCCTCATGTCCTAGCTGAGCGGGCGGGGCACATGAGTCACCTCGCCCGCTTAACCCGCCTTTCGACCGACGGGAAACCCGCCTGAAATCTTTTCAAAAAAGATTTCCCCGCACACACTTCGCTGTGCTATAGTGCAGCGCAACAGCAACTAGGTGCGACCGCGCCACGGCATCACGAAAGGAGCCACCAACATGAAGAACACGGTGAAGTCTCTCAACAACTGGTGGTGGCGTGATGCGAATACGATCGGTCGACAGTGAGTCCCTCACGCCTGTTTTTGCGCTCTAGGTGATTGGAAGGCCTCCGGTTTCGACCGGGGGCCTTTTTCTATCTCGAGCCCGATCGCATTCGCATCACGCGCCTCCGCTTTTCTCTTGCACTCCCATTCCGAAAGGATTTTCACCATGTCTCAGAACACCACCGCCACCCAGCCCCGCACCGTCCAGACCGCCGACCGCGGCAAACTCGATGTCCGCGCCCTCGTCCTGCTCGCCATCCTGCTCGCCGCCGGCTTCATCCTCAACTTCACCGTCGGCAAGGCCATCTCGGGCATCTCGGGCGGCATGATCAGCCCCGAGTTCATCATCTCGGCCTTCTGCCTCACCATCCTGGTCGTTCGTCCCAACATCGGCCAGGCGCTCGTCATTGGCCTCATCTCGGCTGCCGTGATCCAGATCACCACCACTTCGCCGTTCGTCGATTTTGCCGCCGAGGGCGTCGCCGCCATGCTCATGGCCGGCATCGTCAACGCCGCTGGCAAGAACGGTCAGGTCAAGCCCGCCATCGCCATTGTCGCAACCTTCCTGACCACATTTGTCTCCGGCGTCATCTTCATGGTCATCAAGATGGCCATGCTAGGCGTGGTAGGCGAGCTCGCCGCCGCCATGCTGCCCGTCGTTGCCATGACCGCCGTCTTTAACGCCATTCTGGTCGGCGCCCTCTACCTGCCCATTCAGAAGGCCCTTAGGCTCAACTAACCCGCTCGGCTTTACGAGCCACCCCATCTTGGCGTTCATTCGTCGCTCGCGTACCCAAGTACGCTTCGCTCCTCTTTCGCGCCAACCTGGGGCCCCTCGTAAAGCCGTCTCCGTGCTTCACCACCAAAGACCGTCCCAAACAATGAACTTTTTTGGGACGATCTTAAACAACTGGTCATTTAAGACTGTCCCCAATGACTATGAAAGGTATCCATGGAAACGATCATCAACGTCGACGATGTCTCGTTCTCCTATGGCACGCAGACCGAGCAGGCGCTCAGCCACATCTCGCTCAGCGTGAACAAGGGAGATTTCATCGGCATCATCGGGCCCTCGGGTGCCGGCAAGTCCACGCTTGCCGCCTGCCTGTCGGGTGCCGTGCCCCACCACTACACCGGCACGTTCTTTGGGTCCGTCATGGTCGACGGCCACGACACCTGCGAAGTCTCGCTCACCGACGTGTCGCAAATCGTCGGCAGTGTGCTGCAGGATATCGACACGCAGATGGTCGCTTCGGTCGTCGAGGACGAGATGCTCTTTGGCCTCGAGAACTTTGGCGTTCCCCACGACCAGATCGAGCAGCGCGTGAGCGAAACGCTCGAGACCGTCGGCATCAGCGACCTACGCGACCGCGAGATCGCCACCCTCTCGGGCGGACAGAAGCAAAAAGTGGCCATCGCCGCCATCCTCGCCATGCGTCCGCGCGTCTTGGTTCTCGACGAGCCCACCGCGGCACTCGACCCCGCCAGCTCCACGCTGGTTTTCGAGACCCTGCGTGAGGCCAACCGTGCACTCGGCATCACCATCGTCGTCGTTGAGCAAAAGGTCGCCCTGCTTTCGGAGTACTGCAACCGCGTGCTCGTGCTCAATCATGGCGAAATCGCGCTGCAGGGCGAGCCACACGAGGTCTTCGCGTATACCGACGAGCTCCGTGCCATCGGCGTCGACTGCCCTCGCGTCACGCGTATCTTCAATAGCCTCGAAACCGATGGCCTGGTAAGCGGCACCCCCTGCTTGGATGTCGATGAGGCCGAGCGCCTGATTTCGGGCATCGTCGACCCCGCACACGCGGCTATCGAAGCCCAGGCGCCCGCCGGTTCCCCGCATGCACCGTCGTTGCGTCCTCATGCCAAGGACGCCGAACCCGTACTCACCTTCGACCATGTTGAGTTTGCCTATCCCAATGGCGGAGCCGCCGTACACGACCTTAGCCTGACGCTCTATCCTGGCGAGCTCGTGGGCATCGTCGGCCAAAACGGCGCCGGCAAGACCACGCTCACCAAACTGCTCACAGGCCTGCTTAAGCCCGCCTCGGGCAGCGTGCGCGTCACGGGACTGGATACCGCAGCCGTTCCCACGAGCCGAATCGCTCGCGAGGTCGCGACCCTCTTCCAAAACCCTGACCGTCAGATCTGCAAGGACACCGTGCTCGACGAGGTCGCCTTTGGCTTGGAGCTTGGCGGCATGGACCGTGCCGAGGCTCTGCGTCGTGCCCAACTCGTCATCGACCGCTTTGGCTTGCCGGCCGACGAGGCGCCCTTCTCGCTCTCGCGCGGTCAGCGACAAATGGTGGCGCTTGCCTCCGTCGTAGTGGTTGAGCCCAAGATCGTCGTGCTCGACGAGCCCACGAGCGGCCTTGATTACCGCGAGTGCATGACCGTCATGGAAACGGTGCGCACCATGGCCGAGCGCGGTTGCGCCGTAATCATGGTCTGCCACGATATGGAAGTCGTCTCGGATTTTGCCGAGCGCATTGTGGTAATGGCCGACGGTCGCATCCTCGACCGCGGCCGCACGCACGAGCTATTCTCGAACATCGATCTCATGCGGCGTGCCTACGTGGAGCCTCCCCAGGTTATTGAACTCTCGCGCCGTCTGGCATCTTCCGTCTCGCCCGCTTTTGCGCAGGTGAGCGAGGTCACCGATGTCGTTCGAATTACCAAGGAGATGGTCCACCGTGGTTAACGTCATCGACTACATGCCGGGCGATACGCTGCTGCATCGCCTGAACCCCGTCGTCAAACTGGGCCTCGCCGCCGCCATCATCGTCGGCATCTTCTTGTCTGACACCTACGTAGCGCTGCTGGGCTTTTTGGCACTCACCCTTGCACTGGGTGCCTATGCCGGCGTCGTCGATCGTCTGCTCTCGCTGCTCAAGTTGCTGATTCCGCTCGCGCTTATCATGCTGGTGCTCCAGCTAGCCTTTATGCGCGATGGCAACGTGGTGTGGGGCTTTATCACCGACACGGGCCTCATCACGGGATCGAAGGCCTGTCTGCGCCTGCTGGGCGTGGCGTTACCACTCATCCTCATGCTCATGGTGACCAAGCTCAACGACCTTGCCAACGCCTGCGTCGAGGTGCTGCACGTGCCGTATCGCTATGCCTTCACCTTTACCACGGCGCTGCGCTTCGTGCCGGTGTTTGGTCAGGAGATGAACGCCATCATGGAGGCGCAGACCGCACGCGGCGTCGAGTACGACACCAAGAACCCCATCAAGAAGCTCAAGCTCATGCTGCCACTGTGCGTGCCACTGCTCATCTCGAGCGTGGGCAAGACCGATGCCACAGCCTTGGCGGCAGAACAGCGCGGCTTCTATCTGCGTACGCGCGCCAGCTCGTACAAGCGCTACCCCATCAAGGGCCTGGACATCGCCGTGCTCATCGTCAGTATCGCCCTCATCGCCATCGGCTTCCTGTTCTAGTTCACCACCGACAGCAACCGCCCAACGCAAAAGGCCTCAGCTCGCACCAAACGAGCCGAGGCCTTTACTGTTTCACCAGATAAAACCTACCAAAATTAACCTGTTCCCTTTTGGCAGGTCGGAAGCTAGAGGCGGTAGGGGGCGCCGCTGCGGATGATGGATTCGCGCACCAGGACATCCATGGCGTCGAGGGTGATCTCGGGCATCTCTCGGTACTTTTGCAGCACCGAGAGCTCGGTGCAGGCCAGAATGACGCGGTCGCAGCCGCTACGGGCGAACTCCCACATCACGCGGTCGAACTTATCCATATCGGGCTCACGCCCGGCCTTCACATCATCGTAGATAAGCGACATCACATCGTTCTGACGTTTCTCGCTGGGATAGACGACCTCAACACCCGCAGCCTTACATTCGCGGCCGTAGACGCCCGCGCCCACGGTTCCGTCGGTGCCCATGATGCCAATCTTGTGCACCGGCTCGGCCGGCATACTCAGGTTGGGGTCGAACTCGCACTCCCCCATCACCGCACCAGCCAGAGCATAGCGCACCGACTCACGCGGCATGTGGATAATCGGCACTGTGGTAAACGACTGGATCTGGTCGTAGAAGTAGTGTGACGTGTTGCAGGGAATGGCAATGTGTGCACAGCCCAGCGACTCGAGTGCCTGGGCGCACTCTTTCATGGTCGCCAGCAGCTTAGCATGCTCGCCGGTCTTAATGGCCAACGTGCGGTCGGGCATGGTCGACTTGGAGAGTACCACCATGTCGATATGTTCCTGATCGCAGGCAGCAGCCGTATGACGCACCACCTGGTCGTAGTAATACGACGTGGCCTCGGCGCCCATGCCGCCGATAACTCCCAGCTTTTCCATCGCCGCCTCCTTGGTGACGCTTGCGCAATTGCGCGTATCATACCCGCGCCCGCCCGATGTAAACCGGACGGGCGCCGCGCTCATCTACTTGTAATACGTCTTGAACAGCTTAAAGTGGCGCAGCTTGGTGTGCCACATGCGCAGCCAGCGGTTAAAGACAAAGTCGCCCTTCATAAACGAAGGGTCGGCGCCCTTGCCTTCCTTGTCCAGGCGATGCACCTTAGCGCGCAGCTCGGGATCCTTGACGTACTTGTCGACGACGCCCATGGGGACGACCATCCACAGGGCCTCGTCCTGAGCCGTCACAAACTCCGGCTCAAACGGACGGTTGAACACATACTCGTCCACCACATACTTGGCAACGTTAAAGCCGCTGTTGGTAACGTAGTAGTTGCTGCGGCCCTGGCGCGTGTTGAAATCGAAGAACTTAAACGAGCCGTCGCGCTCGTCGTACTTTACGTCAAAGTTGGAATAGCCCACAAAGTGAAGGTCCTCGAGCAACTTGCGCACGCCGCCCATGAGCTCGTCATTGGGCTCGGTGATGATACAGGCGTGGTTGCCGACACCGTGAGGCTGATGCTCCTCGAGCAGCACATGGCCCAGGCACATCATGCGCACCTTGCCGTTGCGGTCGGAATAGCTGGTGAGCACGCGCATGTACTCGTCGTTGCCGGGCACGCGATCCTGCAAGATCAGATCGTCGGTGTAGCCGCTGGCATACGAATCGCGAATGACCTGTTCCAGCTCGGCGCGGTCGGCAATCTCATAGGCCTTCTTCTGGCCCTCGAACTCGTGCTGCCACCACATGATGCCGTCAGAAGGCTTCAGAATCATCGGGTAGGGAAAATCGATCTGGTCGAGCACCTCGGCAGGTGCCTCGCCTTGGTCGTTCAGCATCGCCATGGTGAAGGTAAAGGTATGCGGATAAGGCACGCCATGCTTCTCGCACAGCTCGTAGAAGATCTCCTTCTTCTGGCACTGCTCGAGCATGCTGTAGGGCGCGTAGGGAGCGACGATGTTATCCGCCAACTCATGGGCATCCTTGGCCTGAGCCACGAGGGCAACGTAGTTGTCGCCACAGCCCACAAGGACAATCGTCTTGTCGGCATGCGCTTGGGCAATGCCGTTGACGGTTTTGAGCATCACGGGCATGGTGTCGATATCCACGTTGGGCGTGTAGTCGATAATCTGGCTGCGGTACGCGGGACCCGTCTGGTACTTGCCAAAGACCAGACTCTTGACCTGGTACTCCTCATAGAAGGCGCGCGCCACCGAATAGGCGTTGATGTCGCCACCGAGCAGCACGGGAATGAACTCGCGCTCTGTAAATTGCAATGCCATGGAAACTTCCTATCATGAACTGCCCACACAACGGGCGGTCTTTGCGCAACTGATTTATTCTAGCGTGCCAAGCCGCCGGCGCCCAAAGCTCCACCGTATCTATGGCAATCGACGCAATCGTCCAGCACGAAGGCGGCGCTCACCGTTGTATGACAATGGGCAATGAACCTACCATTGTTGTAGGATTCAACATGTTGCCCGCCCCGTCGAAAGGTGCACCGTGCCCCAGGCTCATCCGATCAACAACCCCATCATTGACGCCGCCAAGCGCGAACTTGCGGATCGTGCCCGGACGGCAGCTCCCCTACGCACCGCAAACGATGCTTACAACGGACCTGCTCGTATCGTCTCAATCAACACGTCGGAGCACAAAGGCACTCGCAAGTCGCCCGTCGCCGATGGACGCGACACCGTCATCGAGCAATTTGGCCTCGCTACCGATGCGCACGCCGGACATTGGCACCGCCAGGTCTCTTTTTTAGCCGCGGAGTCCATCCAGACGGCGCAGGCACGCGGGCTCGACGTACACGAGGGTGACTTTGGAGAGAACTTCACAACCCGGGGCATCAACCTGCTCTCGCTCCCCTTGGGCACGCAGCTCAAGCTTGGCAGCGAGGTGCTTGTCGAAATCAGTCAGATCGGCAAGGTCTGCCACACACGCTGTGCCATCTACTATCTAGCCGGCGACTGCATCTTTCCCCACGAGGGCGTTTTCGGCGTGGTACTAAAGGGCGGAGAGGTCCATATCGGCGACGATATCCAGGTAGTCAAACTCGGCGACGGCACCTGTTCGTTCACCCCCGCCGAGGCGCTCGAAGAGATTGAGCAGGCTCGCCAGGAGGGCACGCTGTAGTTGTAAAACCCCACGTTGAGATAGCTTTTACAGCCCCAAACCCCTCTTAAACAGGCCCCCGTAACGTTAAAGTTGAACTCTATGGTTTCTCAACAATTCATCATAACTGCAGGTCAAAGCCAAAGCCTCAAGTTCAACTTGACCCTTTGGAACCTTTAAGGTTCAAGTTGAGGTCGAAAGCAGTAGTAGAATACCGTTCGAACCATAACCTACGATTGATTGCAGAGGGACTGGATGCAGCATTCGAATCATCGCACCGCAGCGCTCATTGCGTCGAAGCCGGCTCGTATCATCACGAGCGCCGCGCTCGCCGTTGCGCTGACGGCCACGCCGATGCTCTCCCCCGTTGCGGCGTATGCCGCCTCGCAGGCAACGCAGGACCAGCTTTCCGCAGCCCAGCAGAAGATCGAAGCCGCCACGAGCGCCTACAACGACGCCCGCACCAAACTCGATGACCTGCAAAAGCAGATTGACTCCAATGAGGCGAGCATCGAGGAAATCGAGGCTAAGCTTCCCGAGCAGCAGGCCAAGGCAAGCTCCGCCATGCGCGATCTGTACAAGTATCAGAAGGGCACCAATCCCATCGTGAGCTTCCTGGTCAACGCGCAGAGCCTGGGTGAGTTCATCACGACCTGCAAATACACCAACCAGATCACGAGCTCGAGCGTCGACGAGATCGAAGAGCTCAATAACATGCAAACCGAACTCGAGCAGAACAAGGCCGAGCTCCAGCAAGCCAAGTCTCAGCTTGAGGCAGAGCAGAAAAACGCCGAGGATGCGCTGGCGCAGGCCCAGCAGCTCCGCAGCGAGGCACAGGCAAAAGCAGAGCAGGAAAATGCCGCCGAGCTTGCCAAGCTTGAGGCCGATAAGGCCGCTGCCGCCGAGAAGCTCTCGGGCGAGGGCGTAAGCGGCAGCAATTCCAGCAGCCAGGCCACCAACACCAACACCACCATCGACACCACGGTGAACAACGCCAATACCGGTAGCTCCGATTACGATTCGTTCATTAATGAGTGGACGAGCCGCATCGACAATTATCTCGCCGGCTCCCCCATGGCAGGCCAGGGCTACAACTTTGCCGTCGCCGCTTGGAATACCGGTGTCGACCCCCGTTGGTCCCCCGCCATCGCCTGCATCGAGAGCACAAAGGGTGCTTATTGCGCCAATTCTTATAACGCCTGGGGCTGGAGTGCACGTGGCGGCGGTTGGCGCAGCTTTGGCAGCTGGAGCGAGGGCATCTCCGCTCACGTTGCCTATCTGGGCGCCAACTACGGCTCCACCCTTACCCCGGCTGCGGCCAAAAAGTACTGCCCGCCCACGTGGCAGGACTGGTACAACAAAGTCGCCGCTCAGATGAACCGCATCTAAGTGCAACTGCAAAGGGCCCCAACGGGGCCCTTTTCTTTTAGGTAGCGGAGGTATCGACGACGCCGGTCGCATTGGCAACCGCGACTATGACGATCATGCATAGGAGCAGCACACCCAATGCCTTGAGCCAGAGTTTCGCGAGTTTCTTGCCGCGATAGCTGTCGAGCAGTGCGAATCGCCGACGAAGACGGCGCTTATCGAGCAGCGCAAAATGCATAAGCACCATAAGGCCATCGACAAAGAAAAAATACTCGATTATGAGAAACCACGTCGGGTAGCTTTGGTTTGCTCCGGTGGGGTGAAAGACGGCAAAGTGACTTCCGGCAAAGAACACAAGCAGCGAGAAGCAGACGAGCGTATTCCAAATGCGCCCCAGAGACTCCGGAACACGAGAGAGCAGACCGCATGCAGCGGAGGTGGCAGGCCTAGGAAGCTCTGCGGGGTTTCGGAGCCCTTGGGGCGTCAACCCCGTCTCCAAGGCCGGAGTATGGACAAGCGCAGGCGCAGGAGGCCGCACGGGGTGAATCAGGTCGTATGCCGCGCGCGTCGCCCGTCCCAATGCTTCCGCACTCGCAAAACGCTTGGCCGGGTCGAGCGCCATCGACATGCAGATGACATCGGCCAGTGGAGTGGGAATGCCACGCGCCTCGCATTGCTCGCGCATGTCAAGCCCTGGTTTAGGGTCGACTCCCGTCAAGCAGAAGAACAACAGGGCGCCGAGTGCGTAGACGTCGCTTCGCACACTCGTCTGCCCAAACCCATACTGCTCGGGCGGCGCATAGGGCCGTGTCCCAAACTTGACGGTATCGGTATCGGCGCCATCGCGCCATACGCGCGCGATCCCCAAGTCGATAATCACCAGCGATGAAAACGTCAGGCCGTCATCAGGCGTATAGTTGGCACCTGTCACGATGATATTCGACGGCTTGAGGTCGCGATGGATCACCGGCGCCGACGTCTCCCCCGCCATTGCAAAACCGGCGTGGAGCCCGCCCACGGCATCGCATAGGGCAGGATACAATTCACGCGCATAATCGGGGGTGGCTCCCAGACGGTACACCAGCGCCCTGAGCGTCTCCCCTTCGATATATTCCATAACCACGTTGAGCTCGTCGCCCACACGACGACAATCGACGATTCTGGGCAGGTGCTCAAAACGCCTGCCTGCCCGCTGAGCGGCAAACAAACGCCCGTATGCCCCGCCGATTTGAGCCGAAGCATCGATGCGTTTACGGACAAAGGGGCCGAGCGAACCACCGCCGGTTCCTTCAAAGTACACGAGCTCGGTTGTTTCAACGGACGAGCGCTTAAGTACACGCTCCACGCGATAGCTGTCGTCGCGATCGAGCGACGCCAGGTGCTCGGCAAGCGCTGCGGTCAGCTCGTCATCGGAATATGTTGGGCTCTGAGTATCCATAGCCTCCATCATAGCGCAGGGCGCAGACACCCCATGGCATCTGCGCCCCGTTCGTTTGCATCGTTGTTCGGCAGCTCCGCCGGCTCAGATATCAGCCGCTAACTCACCGTCTCCTCGCCAAAGCGATACAGCTCTTCATTGACCTTTTGGAGGCTACAGCCACGGTCGATGCAAAAGATGACAATCGCATCGCGACGGTCTTTACAGTTGAGGACGCTTGCCCCGGCAGCCGTCAAGGCGCGGTTGGTCTCCTTGAGCGTCAACGCCATCGCAAAGGCAATCTGCAGCACCTTATTGCGGCTCGGATGCCGCGCACCGGTAAAAATCTGATAACCAAAAGTCTCATTGAGGTCGGCCATGCGCACCACGCGCGAGCGCTCTAAGCCCTTTTCCTGCAGCAGCTGCTTAAGGTAGTCCGAAAGCGACGGGGCGGCAAAGTCGTGTTCTTTGATATAGCCATCGATGTTTGGCGCGTCGAGAAGCTCATTGAGCAACTCCTCGGTCAGCTTTTTATCGGGCATACGACTTCACCTCCCCCAGTGCATACAACATGCTAGAAACCGCTTACGTCCGAACGCTCCCAGCTAGCAACCTGGTCGGGAGACACCGTACCCAGCGCCTCGAACTTCCAAGAGCCGCCCGCCTTCAGATGATTGGTGTTTGCAAGAGCCGTTCCAACCTGGTTGCCATCGGCATCATACAGAACATATTCGATCTGAATGTAGCTCTTTTCCTTGTCCGTGTTATTGGTCAGCGTGCCCGTGATCTTATAGGCAAACTGATTGGAGGTGTCTTCAGCCTCGTCAGCAATGGTATACGGTTCTTGCGGTTCTTTTTGCTCCTCAGCCTGCTGTGTCGCCTCGGCAGGCTTTGCCGAATCGCTCGCAGACGAATCGGTTGAATTGCCACCCATAGAGCCCACGGCACCGACAATAACCAGCACCACGATGACGCCTAGGACAATCTTGCCGATCGGCTTCTTTCCCTCTTTTGCCATTATTCATCCTTCCTACGATCCGGCTACCGCGCCGGCACACAGCACATCGTAGGAAGGATTGAACTTGAATTCATTAGCTGTGAGCTAAGGTTGCGGCGAACGGCCAATGCGGTTATCCGAACGCCGAGCAAACGCACTTTGCACGACCGTCTGCTGGCAGCGCATCAACCCACCGTGACGGATTCCCCCGTAAAGGCGCTGATCATCAACAGGACAAAGAACACCAGGTAGCTGACACTCAGCGGGTACGCAATGATCAGGAAGACGACCCATCCAACATTGGTCTTACCATCGGCACGACGTTGCTCGCGATTGTGGCAGAGCCAAATCGTCACGCCAATGGCCACGATCAGC
>URTZ01000026.1 GCA_900550825.1 uncultured Collinsella sp.
CACCAGGCGCACAAAGCGGGCAATTTCCTCGGCACTGAGGAGCTCATCGTGCGCACGAGGGGCCACGCCGTCGGCGGGCATGCAGTAAATGCAACGGAAATTGCACTTGTCAGTTACGGCAATGCGCAGGTAGTTGATGTCGCGGCCAAAACCATCATGTTGCACGTGCCCGTCCACGCAGCCCTCCCCTCGCACAGCAATTTATTCTTCGGGAAACATAATACCCCACAAGAGAATCGCGCCGACACGCGTACGACAGGACAGGCCATTCGAGCAAGAAGGGCTTCCCGAGCCCATCTTCAGCATTCAAACCGTCCCAACATTCGATGTTTTTCCCGATATTGGCAAAAACATCGAATGTTGGGACGGTTTAGGTGTTCGCAGAGCTCGAAAGACGAGCTAGACGCCCCTAGAGGCCGCCATTCCAGTGCCGAATCACGAATTCCCGCAGGTCATTCTGCCGTTTCTGAAACACCTCGCTTCGGTCGCATTTGAGACCCATAGCGAGCGCAATGGCATTCATCGCCCGGTGCAATTGCAGCTGATGGGCAAACTGAGTCCCAGTGAGGACGATCATCCTAAAGCCCAGCGCGCTCAGAACGGTCATACGCTCCGCGTCCGACGCGCTGCGCTGTTTATCAAGATGGTCCGAGCCGTTGTATTCAATCCCCGTACCGCTCGCAGGTGCATATACATCGATCTCGAAATACCCGGCCTTAGCGAGATATTTGAACTCGTTGGGAACATCGACCCGATGGTTGAGCTCAACCCTGGTGTACCCGAGCCCACCCTGGGAACGCTTCGCGACGACCATGATTGCAGTGGCCGTCTCCATGGGCGACCGCGCGCCATCATGCACGCGCTTGAGCACGGCAGCCGCACGTGTAGCCCCCTGACGAGATCGATTTTCATCGCAATAAGCGATCAGGTCGGCAACGGTGTACCTCTGCCCCATCTCGATATAATCGTCTGTCGCCAGATGATTCAAATGGTATCGGGCGCAGATTTCATACCCATATTCCAGCTGCTCGGACTCGCTCATCCACGAACCCGCCTGTACGAAGCACATGGCCTCATCAACCACCAGAAGGCCTTCTGCTACCTCGATAAGATGGTCCGAAGGAATGGGCGCCCCAAACACATGGCGTCGGAGACCCGCCGGCCGAGAGCGCTCGAAATCGAAGCTAACCAGCGTGTCAATACGGTCGAGCTCCTCATGTGGGATGCCAAGTGAGGCCAGATAGTCGGTAACAATCTCGACCGCCGCAGATATTCTCAGCCCCTTGGCATCTAGTCCCAATTTGGGCAAGCCCGCAGTCGGCTCCGCCTCGTCGGCAATCGAGTCCTCATCGTATAGGCTGCTTGCTCGCGAGAGCGGCTCGGACAGGCGCGCCACGTTGTGGTACAGCCAGGCAGTCTTATGGGACAGGACAATCGGCAGGTCCATGAGCCCTCCAATGGGTCGGATAACCAACCTTATTCCCCTGCTCGCGGATTCGCACACCTTCGCATGCAAGTTAGTGATTCCACCCGATCGGATGACAGAAAAACCGTCCCAACATTCGATGCTTTTCCCGATATTGGCAAAAAACGTCGAATGTTGGGACGGTTTGAGGCGGGGTGAGGGACGCGGAGGGCCAGGTTCAACTGCGCCCCGGCGGGTTAATCCAACTCTTTCAAGCCATGTGCTAACTGCCAGTACTCGCCGTGCTGGGCGAGCAGTTCCTCGTGGGTACCGCGCTCGATGATGCGGCCGTGCTCTAGGACCATGATGGCATCGGCATCGCGGACGGTGGACAGGCGGTGCGCGATCATAAACGTGGTGCGGCCGCGCATGATGCGGTCCATGCCACGTTCGATGAGCTTTTCGGTACGTGTGTCGATGCTCGAAGTTGCCTCGTCCAAGATGAGCACCGGCGGGTCGGCCACGGCCACGCGCGCAATGGCGAGCAGCTGGCGCTGGCCCTGCGACAGGTTGGCACCATCGGCCGTGACCGGCGTGTCGTAGCCTCTAGGCAGGCGGCGGATAAACGAGTCGGCGCAGGCGGCCTCGGCAGCGGCGCGCACCTCCTCGTCGGTCGCGTCGAGCTTGCCAAAGCGGATGTTCTGCGCAATGGTGCCGCTAAACAGGTGCGTATCCTGCAGCACAATGCCCAGCGAGCCGCGCAGACTAGCCTTGGCGATATGCTTGACGTCGATGCCGTCGTACGTGATCTCACCGCCATCGACCTCGTAGAAGCGGTTGATGAGGTTGGTAATGGTCGTCTTTCCGGCACCCGTGGAGCCAACAAACGCGATCTTCTGCCCCGGCTTGGCAAACAGGTTGAGGTCCGCGAGCACACGGGTGCCGGGCACGTAGGAAAAGTCCACGGCATGGAAGCGCACGTCGCCGGCAAGTGGCACCAGGCCCGTGACAAGCTCGGTACCGTCGGCGCTCACCGCGCGGCCCGACTCGTCAACGGCGGCAACATCATGCAGGTGCCCGTATGCGCCCACGCCCTAACCTTCGGGAATCTTCCACGCCCACGCGGCGTCGCCCGTCTGTACCAGCTCAACGCAGCCCTCATCCACCTCGGGCTCAAGATCCATGGCGGCAAACAGGCGCTCGGCGCCGGCCAGCGCGTTGAGCAAGAAGTTGCCCAGCTGCGTAAACTGATTGATGGGCATGGCGGCCTGACGCACAAAGACCAGGTAGCTTGCGAGCGCACCTACATCGGCCAGACCGTTGATGCAGAGCATGCCGCCTGCCACGGCGACGATGGCATAGTTGACGTAGCCAATCACGACGGTCATGGGCACCATGGAGTTGGCATAGCTCACGGCGGCGGTGCCGGTGCGGCGAAGCTCGTCGTTGCGGCAGGTGAAGCCGGCGACATTCGCTGCCTCACGGTTAAAGACCTTGATGACCTTTTGGCCCGAGACCATTTCTTCGATATATCCGTCCAGGTCGCCAAGCGATGCCTGCTGGGCAGCAAAGAAACGCTTAGAGCGCGTGCCCGAGTAGCGCGCATACAGCACAATGGCCGCATCGCACACGAGTGTGATAATCGTGAGCTGCCAGTTAAGGATGATGAGCATAGCCGTGGTGCCCACAACCTGAATGGCGGCCTGAATCACGTTGGCAAAGCTGTTGTTAAGCGCCTCGGAGACGGTGTCGACGTCGTTGGTGAAAAAACTCATGATGTCGCCCGAGCGCGTGCTGTCAAAATAACTGAGCGGCAGCGTCTGGATGTGCGCGAACAGGTCGCGGCGAATATCGGACACCACGTGTTGGGCCGCGCGCACCATAATCTGCGAGTAGCCCAGGGCCGAGAGCACGCCCGCAGCGTAGATGATCGCCGTCAGGATGACCTGCTTGGCAAGCAGTTCCTCCCCGCCCGTGGCCAAACCGTTAACGATGGGGCGCACCATGTAGGTGCCGGCGAGGCTCGCGATGGCGGCGACGGAGGCGAGCACGCCCACCGCGAGCAACGAGAACTTGGCATGCCCCATGTAGGAGAGCAAGCGGCGTACAGTGCGCTTGAGGTCGGCCGGGCGTGCTTGGGCTGCGGTCTTAGGCATGGCGCTCACCCCCTTCCAAGGGTGATCCGCATGCGACGGAGGAAAACGGATCATTCGCGCAACCATCGACGTTGCCATCGCCGGCGTCCGCGTTCCCCGCAAACTCCATCTGCGAGGCGTAAATCTCCTGGTATATGTTGTCGCCCGCCAGCAGTTCCTCGTGCGTGCCCACGCCGTGGACACGACCGTCGTCCAACACCACAATGCGATCGGCATCCATGACGCTCGCGATACGCTGGGCGATGATGAGCACGGTCGTATCGGGAATCTGAGCGATATGCTCGCGGATCTTGGCGTCGGTCGCCATATCGACCGCGCTCGTCGAGTCATCAAAAATGAGCACACGCGGATGCTTGAGCAGCGTGCGCGCGATGCACAGGCGCTGCTTCTGCCCGCCCGAGACGCCGGCGCCACCCTGGCCCAGCTCGCCATCGAGCCCGCCGATGCGGTCCAGGAACTCGTCCACACACGCCGCACGGCAGGCACGCAGCAGCTCCTCGTCGGTGGCATCGGGCGCGCCCCACTGCAGGTTCTCGCGCACGGTGCCCGTAAACAGCACGTTCTTTTGCAACACGATGCCCACGGCATCGCGCAGGGCAACAAGGTCGTGGTCGCGTACGTCTCGTCCGCCCACCAGCACGGCGCCCTCGGTGGCGTCGTACAGGCGCGCGATGAGCTGCACGAGCGAGCTCTTGCCCGAGCCCGTGCCGCCGAGCACACCCACCGTGGAGCCGGGCTCGATGCGAAGGTCGATATGCTCGAGCACGTCCTCGGCAGCATCCGCGCGGTACTTAAACGACACGTCGCGAAACTCGACACTCCCGTCGGCCACCTCGCATACAGCCGCATCGGCAGCGGGCGCTTGGATAAGCGACCGCTCGTCAATCACCCGCGAGATGCGCTCCACACTGGCAAGTGCGCGCGTGAGCAGCAAAAACACGTTGGATATCATCATGAGCGAGTTCATGATCAGCAGCACGTAGCTCATAAAGCCCGTGAGCGAGCCCACGCCCAGCTCGCCGGCAAGGATCATGCGGCCGCCGATCCACAGAATGGAAAGCGCGGCAACGTACATTGACAGTTGAAACACCGGCAGGTTGAGCACGGCGTTGCCAAAGGTCTTTGTGGCGGTGTGCGCAAGCTCAGCATTGACGGTGTCGAACTTGGCCTGCTCGTGCTCGGCGCGCACGTAGGCTTTGACGGCACGCACGGCGGTGAGGTCTTCCTGCACCACGCCGTTGAGGTGGTCCATCGAAGTTTGGAGCTGGCGGTAGAGCGGACTCACTCGCCAGGTGATAACGCCGAGCACGATCGCCAGCACGGGCAGGATGATCGCAAAGACCGTGGCGAGCGGGCGCGACAGCATTAGCGCATAGATAAGGCCGACGATAAGGGTCACAGGGCCGCGCACCATGGGGCGAAAGCCGTTGCCGATGGCGTTTTGGATGACGGTGATGTCGGTGGTCATGCGGGTGACAAGCGAGCTGGCGTCGTAGTTGTCCAGGTTGCCAAAGGCGAGCGTCTGGATCTTGCGATACTCGGTCTCGCGCAGATTGGCGCCCAGACCCGAGGCAACGCGGGCGGATGTGCGGGCATAGCCCAGGCCAAGTACCAGCGAACATGCGGCGCATACCAACATATACGTGCCCTGCAACAGCATGTAGTTGATGTCGCCCGCGGGCACGCCCACATCGATGATATTTGCCATGATGACCGGGATAAACAGCTCGAGCGCCGTCTCGGCCGTCACAAAGAGCACGCCGAGCATGGCATCGCGGCGGTATGCCCCCAGATAGGAAAACAAAATCTTGAGATTGCGCACGCAGGTTCATCCCCTATCAAACGTTGTTCGCAAACCCACGTATTATGGCGCGCCGTGCGGCGGTGTCAAGTGCTCCGAAATCGATTTCTGCAAGGCTAGTGCAGGCGCCATGCTCACAGGGCGCACGTCCGTATTCAATTGGAAATGAACGCGAGCGTGACTTTTTCGCCCCACTGCCAACATAAACCTTGACTCTATAATCGTTGTAGGGTTTTCACTACACTGGTAGCAAAACAAACCCAGCCAGAAAGCCCCACCTATGGAACACGACCTCACACGCGGCAATGTCCTCAAGACCATCGCGGTCTTCGCCCTGCCCTATATGCTCTCGTACTTTTTGCAGATGCTCTACGGCATGGCTGACCTGTACTTTATCGGACAGTTTAGCGGCGCCGCCGGCATCACCGCCGTGGGCAACGGCGCGCAGACGCTCTATATCATTACCGTGACGCTCGTGGGCCTGGCCATGGGAACGACCGTCATCGTCGGCCACGCCGTGGGTTCGCGCCGCTTCGATCGCGCCGAGGCCGCCATCGGCAACACCATCACGCTCTTTATGGGTGTCTCGGTAGTACTGGCCGCGTTCTTGCTCGCGCTGTGCCCGCAGATCGTGGCACTCATCGGCACGCCGGCCGAAGCCGTCGAGGGCACTGCCGCCTACCTGCGCATCTGCTTTATCGGCATTCCGTGCATCGCTGCGTACAACATCCTTTCGGCCATCTTTCGCGGCCTGGGCGATTCGCGCTCACCCATGTACGTGATCGGCGTGGCGTGCATCATCAACATCGCGCTCGACTTTCTGTTTATTGGCCATATGGGGCTCGGCCCCGTGGGCGCGGCGCTCGGCACGGTGATCGCACAGACGGCAAGCGTTGCCCTCGCACTCGTGTGGCTCAAGAGTCGCCGCACGCATATCCACCTCAAACGCAGCGACCTGCGCCCCCAGCCCGAGGTGCTCGGCAGCATCCTTAAAATCGGCGTACCCGTGGCCGTGCAGGACGGCTGCATTCAGATAGCGTTTATGTTCATCACCGTTATTGCCAACCACCGCGGCCTGGTCGACGCCGCCGCCGTGGGCCTGGTCGAGAAAATGATAAGCTTTTTATTCATCGTGCCGAGTTCCATGGGCGCCACCGTCAGCGCGCTCACAGCGCAAAACGCCGGCGCGGGCAAGGGCGACCGCGCACGTCAGGTGCTCAAAGACGCCATGACCATCTCGGTGGTGTACGGCTGTCTGATCACGGCGCTCATGTGGCTGGTGGCACCGGCGTTTCTCGGCTTTTTTGCCAAGGACGCCGCAGTGGTCGCAGCCGGCACCGGCTATATGCGCAGCTATATTTTCGATGCGATCTTCGCCGGCATTCACATTTGCTTTAGCGGCTTTTTCGCCGCGTACGGCAAGAGTTACATCGGCTTTGCGCATAACGTGCTGGCCGTGGCACTCATTCGCGTGCCGGGCGCGTGGCTGCTGTCGAACGCCTATTCCGACACGCTGTTTCCCATGGGTATCGCCTCGCCGTGCGGGTCAATTCTATCTGCAGTCATTTGCGTGGTGGCGTTTACGGTGCTCAACCGCCGCGGCACTTTTGACAAGCTCGTGGCGTAGCGAGGCAACGCGAAATCGCCCTTATCGACGACATCATCAGCGACGATCCGGCGACCTACGTGACGCAGATCACGGTACCCGTATCGCTAGGCTAGACCGAGCCTCGTCTCTAACTCGGTCAACGCCTCAAAAGCATCACGAGACGCATCTGCCGAGCGCTCACGTTCCGCAATGCGAATTCGCGCCATCAGGTGCTCTTTTGCCTGCCCTTGGGCGTGCCTCGTGCGCCCTTCCGCCTGCGAGCAATTGCGATTCTCTATATCCATTACGCCACCGGCACCTCGCCGGTAGCCAGAATCTGCTCGAGTGCGTCCTCGTCCAGCACGGGCACGCCCAGCTGCTCGGCCTTGGTGAGCTTGGAGCCCGCTTTGGAACCGGCGACCAGGTAGCTCGTCTTCTTTGACACACTGCCCGAAACCTTGGCGCCGAGTACCTTGAGCGCTGCACCTGCCTCGTCGCGGGTGCGGTTGACGAGCGTGCCGGTGAGCACGAAGGTCAGACCCGCGAGCGGCTGTGCGTCGGCGAGCTCGCCCGCCACGCCAGCGTCGGCTGCGGCTTGCGCATGCGCGGCGCCCAGGTCGACCTCGAGCGAAAGGCCCGCTTGGCGCAGACGTTCCAGCACGGCAAGGTTTTCGGGCACGGCCAGGAACTGCTTGACGCTCGCCGCAATCTTGGGACCGATGCCCTCGCACTCGGCGATGTCCTCTTCGCTCGCCAAGATAAGCTTGTCGATCGACAGGAATCGCTCGGCGATGACCTCACCCACACTCTTGCCCACATGGCGGATGCCCAGGGCAAACAGCACGCGACCGAGCGGCTGGCTCTTGGACTTGTTGAGCTCGGCGATGATTTTCTCGGCCGTCTTGAGGCCTACCGGAATGGGGTCGCCCTTCTTGACGCCCTTTTTGCTGTTGGAGCTGGCATAGGTGCGGCCCGTGTCCAGGCCGGCGATGTCGTCGACCGTGAGCTGGTAGAAGTCTGCGACATCGTGGATCAGCCCGGCGGCGATCATCTTGTCGACGATCTCGTCGCCTAGGCCGTCGACGTCCATGCAGCCGCGGCTCACCCAGTGAAGCAGTCGCTCCTTGAGCTGCGCGGGGCAGTCGATGGAGACGCAGCGGTAGGCCACCTCGCCATCCTCGTGGACCACGGGGCTGCCGCACACGGGGCAGACCTCGGGCATGTGCCAGTCGACCGAATCGGCCGGGCGCTTGTCGAGCACCGGGCCCACGACCTCCGGGATTACGTCGCCTGCCTTGTGCACGATGATGGTATCGCCCTCGCGCACGTTTTTGCGACGGATCTCGTCGATGTTATGCAGCGTGGCGCGCGCGATGGTGGAGCCGGCGACCGTCACCGGGTCGAACTCGGCGACCGGTGTGAGCACACCGGTGCGGCCCACCTGGATGCGAATTTCGCGCAGGACGGTCTGCTTTTCCTCGGGCGGGAACTTAAAGGCGATGGCCCAGCGCGGCGCGCGGGCGGTAAAGCCCAGGTCGAGCTGCTGCTGGAAGCTGTCCACCTTTACGACCACGCCGTCGATGTCGTAGTCCAGGTCACCGCGGTGTTCGAGCGCCTGGGCACAGAACTCGTGGACTTCGGCCGGCGTGGCGCAACGAGCCACGTTGGGGTTGACGCTAAAGCCGGCGTTGCGCAGCCAGTCGAGAAATTCGCGCTGGCTGTGAACGTGCAGCGGATCGGTATCGGCGATAGCGTAGATAAAGGTGGCCAGGTCGCGACGCGCCGTGACCTTGGGATCCTTTTGGCGCAGGCTGCCGGCGGCAGCGTTGCGCGGGTTGGCGAAGGGGTCGCGACCCTCGGCATCGGCCTCGTCGTTCAGACGAACAAAGCTGCCCTTGGGCATATAGACCTCGCCGCGCACCTCAATGGTACGCTCGCGGTCGGCGCCCATGTGGGCGAGCGCCGGCTCGGACAGGTGCATGGGCACATCCTTGATGGTACGCACGTTAAGCGACACGTCCTCGCCCGTGGTGCCGTCGCCGCGCGTGGCAGCGCGCACAAAGGTGCCGTTTTGGTAGGTAAGCGCCACGCCCAGACCGTCGATCTTAAGCTCGCAGGTATAGGTGACGCTACCGGCACCGAGCGCATCCTCGGTGCGCTGGAGCCACGCGTCGAGCTCGTCCAGATCCATGGCATCGTCCATGGAATACATGCGCGCCATGTGCGTGACCGGCATAAACTGCTCGCTCACGTAGCCGCCCACGCGTTGGGTGTAGCTGTCGGGCGTTACCAGATCGGGGTAGGTCGCCTCAATTTCCTGCAGCTCAACGAGCATTTTGTCAAAGGCGGCGTCCGTGATCTCGGGCGCATCGAGCATGTAGTAGCGATAGGCGTGGTAATCGAGCTCGTGGCGCAGCTCGGCCGCACGCGCTGCCGCCTGGGCACGGGCATCGTCCGGTGCGGTGGCTTCCGCGGTCGCGGGTGTTTCGGTATCGATGTCCACGCCGTCACCAAACAGGCTCGATTGCTCCATAGCGGCACTCCTTCGCTCGATTTCAAACGGATACAAGAGTACCACCGGTCGCAATGGGGCCGAATAGCGGTCTCAAACCGCACCGAATCGGCAGCCGCCAGACTGGGGTGGACAGTTAGTTCAGATACGTATAAATCCTAGAGCTGGATTAGACACGAACACCCCTGTTTCAACTAATTTGGGCTCCCTGAGACCATGTAAACGTCCCGCTCGCCCTCCCAAACACCCATTCAAACCCCATCCCAATCAAAAATTGCTCAAAACGCATCCCAAGCTGCCCCAGATTTATACGTATCTGAATTAACTGTCCAGACCATTACGAACCAGGCCTCTTGCCAGCCACAAGTGATCCGTTTTCCTCCGTCCCCAACGGATCAATAAGAAAAGAGGGGCTGCCCCGCGTTGGCGGAACAGCCCCTCTGGCATTGGTATGTGCGAAACGGCTCGTTAGAAACCCTGACCGTAGCCCTGACCCTGGCCCTGCTGGCCCAGCAGCTCCTCCAGATACTGGCGCAGCTGCTCATCGGTAATACCGCCGTTGCCGGTGTCGGTCGCGCTGTCGTCCTGCTGCTGGTTCTGCAGCTTCTCATCGGAGCCCAGCTCGACGGTGACCTTTTTCTCTTCCTTGCCGCGCACGAGCGTAATCTCGACCTTCTCGCCCACCTCGTGGCTGCGCAGCGCGATAATCAGGCCATCGGCGCTCGTAATCTCGTCGTCACCCAGCTTGGTGATGACGTCACCCTCCTGGATGCCGGCCTTGGCAGCAGGACCGTCCTCGACGACGCTCGCCACATACGCGCCGCTGTCGGTGCTCAGCTTGTTAGTGCGGGCGTTAAGCGCATTGACGCTCGAAAGCGTGGCGCCCAGGTACGGGTGCACCGGCGTCTTACCGCCGATGATCTGGTCGGCAATGTTCTTGGCGTAGTTAACGGGAATGGCAAAGCCAACGCCCGAGCTGGAGCCCGAGTAGCTCTCGATGAGCGAGTTGATGCCCACGAGCTCGCCGTTATCGTTAACGAGCGCGCCGCCGGAGTTGCCCGGGTTGATGGCGGCATCGGTCTGAATCATGTTGGCGTAGATGGTGTTGCCGCTGGTAGAGCTCATGGCCGTGGAGCGATAGAGCGCCGAGACGATACCCGTGGAGACAGACTGCTCGTTGCCGAACGGCGAACCGATCGCCATGACCCACTCGCCCACGTTGAGCTTGGAGGAGTCACCGATCTCGATCGGCGTGAGCTTGGAGGCGTCGGCGTCCTTGAGCTTGATGACGGCCAGGTCGCTCGAGGCGTCGTTGCCCACGAACTCGGCCTCATAGGTGGTGCCGTCGTCCATGGTCACCACGTACTGGTCGTAACCATCGACCACGTGGTTGTTGGTGAGGATGTGGCCCTCGGTATCGAGCACCACGCCCGAACCGACGCTGCCCGAGCTATCCGACTCATCAGCAGACTGCGAAAGCGAGCCATTCTGGCTGCCGCTCGAAGTGGCGGTGATGGAAACGACGGAGGGCAACGCCTTGGCAGAAACGGCCTCGGCCAGCGTGGTGTCCTCGGAGTCGATCGTGATCTTTTGCGTCGACGAACCCGAAGCACCCGCCGTCACGGCATTCTTGCCGCCGCCGATATCGAGCGTGCCGCTCATAATGAGCGCAATGACCAGCAGGGCTCCGCAGGCACAGCCGGCGAGTGCCGTAATAAAGATCGGCAGCTTTTTGGTCTTGGTCTTGACCACCGTGTGCTTGTTTACAACCTGCTGGCTGCCCAGCGGCTTACCGGTCTGCGTGTCGTAGGCCTGCACGTAGGGAATGTTGCCGTCGGCAGGCGTCGACTCCACCTGCACGCGCGGTTGCTGCTGAGTCTCGCCGGCGTGGCCCGCATCCTGGGGACGCTGGGAATCGTTCTCGCTCATAGCTGCGATCCTTTCGTCACATAACCAAAGGCCCACCAAACATGTGGCGGGCCATCATTGTTCACGTTGAGTTGTACCCCAATATGCGGGCATACGTGTATGAGAACGCAATCTTTTAGGAAGGCTTAAGTTCTTCTGCAGATTCGAGAGGAACCCGCACCCGCGTCAAAACCACCACAAAGGTGCCTGTCCCCTTTGTGGTGGAAATCTAGTCCTTAAACAGATAGCCCACGCCGCGGACGGTGGTGATGTGCGCCGCGATCTGCGGACCCACCTTGGAGCGGATGCGTCGGATGTGCACGTCGACGGTGCGCGTGCCGCCGCAGTACTCAAAGCCCCACACGCGGTGCAGCAGCACCTCGCGGCTGTAGGCGCGGTTGGGGTGCGTCGCCAAAAAGCTCAACAGCGAGTACTCCATCAGCGTCAGATCGATGGGCTCATCATCGAGCGTCACCTGGTAGGTGGCCAGGTTGATCTCGAGGTTGTCGATGTTGAGCACATCGTCGGCGGTGACGGTCTCTTCCTCGCCCATCAGGCGCTGCGCACGAGCCTTAAGCTCGTTGGGCGTCGCCGTGGGGCATACAAAGTCGGCATGCGCGTGATTCGGCAGGCGCAGGGTGCCGAGCGCCTCGTCGTCGACAATCACCAGCATGGGAACGCCGCCGCGATCGTCGAGCCACTTGGCAATCTGATCGATACGGTCGCTGCGGATGCCATCGGAATCGAGAATCAGCAGGTCAAAGTCGTGCGCCGCAGTCGGCGAATCGGGGGTGGCCAGGCTCACCTCGACACCCAAGGTGGTCGTCAAGCTGCGGGCAAACTCGTGGAAGCGCGTCGTGCGCGCCATGAACAGGGCACTCTTTTCGGACATATCGGCCTCCAAGGAAATGAGCTCAATCGTACTGGAACAAGCCAGCGCGATTAGGAGTTCGCCAGATAATGCTTGATCTCCCACTCGGTGATCGTGGACTCAAACTTATGCCACTCGTTGCGCTTCTTTTTGAGGAAGAAGCTGTGGATGTGCTCGCCGAGGGCATCCTTCATAAACTGCGAGTCCTCAAAGACGTCGAGCGCCTCTTTGAGCGAACGCGGCAGCGGCGTGTAGCCGGCCTCGAGCATCTGACGGTCGGTGAGTTTGAGCGTCTCGGCCGTGGCCTCGGGCGGGAGCTCCAGCTTGCGCTCGATACCATCGAGACCAGCCGCCAGCGTGACGGCGTTGACCAGATACGGATTGGCCATGGGGTCGGGGCTGCGAAGCTCGATACGCGTGGACAGCTGCTTGCCGGGCTTGTAGACCGGGATGCGGATCATGCTCGCGCGGTTGCGCAGGCCCCACGTGGCGTACTGCGGCACGGAGTCGCCACCCGTGGTGATGCGCTTGTACGAGTTGACCGTGGGGTTGGTGATGGCGCTGATCTCGCGTGCGTGCGCCAAGATGCCGGCCATGTAGTGCTTGGCGATATCGGAGAGGTGGTACTTCTCGTCGTCCTCTCCCCAAAAGACGTTGTTGCCGTCGTGGTCGAACAGCGACTGGCATAGGAACATAGCGCTGCCGTCCTCGCCCGCCAACGGCTTGGGCATAAAGGAGGCGTGGCAACCGCTCTCGTAGGCCTGCTGCTTAATGATGAGCTTTGCCGTGGTGATGGCGTCGGACATGCTTAAGGCCTCGGCATGGCGCAGGCTCATGCCGTGCTGCGAGCGGCCGGCGGCGTGGAAGGTGTACTCCACGGGCACGGACATCTTCTCGAGCGTGAGGACCGTATTGCGACGCAGGTCGCGGGCGGCATCGCTCACCGAAAGATCGAAGTAGCCCACGTTGTCGAGCGGCTCGGGGGTGTGTTCGTCGGGGAAGTAGTAATACTCCAGCTCGGCGCCCACGTTGAGCAGATAGCCAGCTTTCTCGGCCTTGCGGAACATTCGGCGCAGGGCATCGCGCGGGTCGCCGGCAAAGGGCTTGCAATCGGGAGTGCACACGTCGCAGAACACACGGGCAACGCCGTTGTGGCTCGGGCGCCACGGCAGGATCTGGAAGGTCGAAGCATCGGGAAACGCCAGCATGTCGGCTTCCTCAGGCGTGGCAAAGCCCTCGATGGCGGAGCCGTCAAAGCCAATACCCTCCTCAAAAGCGACCTCGAGGTCCTCGGGGCTAATGGCAAAGTTCTTGAGGCGGCCGAGAATGTCGACAAACCACAGACGCACAAAGCGGATGTCACGCTGCTCTACGGAGCGGAGTACGTAATCGATGTTCTGCTGGTTCATGTCGCTCCCCTTTCTTTCGGGCGGGTTTCGACTGATCTATATCGCAGATACTATCGCAGAAAAATGTTTCCGCAGGGTTAAAGCGTATCAAGCGCTCAAAAAACGTGCGCGAACAGGCCGTTGCGAACGAGCGGTTAGCGCGAGGTTGATGCGCGATGTTCGATGTGGCCGGGGATCTCGATGCGTTTGGGCGCCAGCTTTGCGGCCTCGCCCACGGTGGTGGTAACGACGTCGATGCGCTCGGACAGGCGCTCGACCACGCGCTCGGCAATGGTGAGGGTATCCTGCGCGGCCGTGGTGACGCCGCCAAAGAGCACATGGTTCCAAGGGTAGTCGTCAAACGTCGCGATCTTGAGCCCCGCCGGCAGCGAGGGACCAAGCTGCGCCAGCGCCTCGGTCAGACGCAGGAAAACTAGGCCGTTGACGGCAATGAGGCCGAGCTTTTTGCCTGCATAGCCGCGGATGGTCTCGTCCAAGCGACCAACGCCCGTGGCACCGCCATCGGCCAAGGTGACAACCTCGCCGGCAAGGCCGCGTCGCGACAGTTCGTCGGTAAAGGCCTCGGCGCGCTCGCGACGCACGGGGCTGTCGTCGCTCGCCTCGGTGAGCAGGCACAGGCGCTCGCTGCCAGCGGCGGTCAAGGCGTCTACCAGGCCGGCGACCAGCTCACGGTTGTTAGATGTCACCAGATCGACACCGCCGTCGGCAACGTCGCGGTCGAGCAGCACAACGGGCAGGCGCCCCGCGGCCGCGGCGATCGCCTTGTCGTTGCCTCCGCAGGTGTTGACGACCAGGCCGTCCACGCCGGCATCGATAAGTCTGGTGAGCGACTCGGCCTCCTTGGCGGGATCGTTGCCGCTAATGGCCGTCATGAGCGAGCAGCCGCGCGCGGCGGCACTGGCGGAAAGGCCCTCGAGCATGGCGCTCGAGAACGGGTTGGCGATGTCGGCCAGGATCACACCGATGAGGTTGGTGCGCGAGCTGCGCAGATTGCGCGCGGCAGCACGTGGGCGATAGCCGGTGCGCTCGATAACCGCCGCGATGCGAGCGCGGGTTTCCTCGGTCATCTGCCCGGGGCGGTTGTTGAGATAGCGCGAGACCGTGGCCGGGCTCACGCCCGCCTCGGCGGCAATGTCCTTGATTCTCATCTGCGCCATGGCGCACCCCGTTTCCCCATTGTCGGCAGCCTGAGCCATTTTAGGCATTTTTTTAAAAATCTCGCTTGCAAAACGCTGTAGGTGAGCAGCGTCGTTTTTTGCGTCTCGAGCAGATGCGATGATGGGCTAGATAGACGAGTCTTTAGGCAGCTCAAAATAGTCGGGATGCAAGGCGATAACCGGGCCCTGCTCCTCGGGCATCAGGTGCAAGTGCGTCTCTGCCAGATAACTCGCCGCATCGGTATCGCCCCTCTTAATGGCCTCGAGAATCCGGCGATGCTGCCGACGAATCGGCTCCCAATCCAGATCCTGCGACACCATACGCAACCAGTTGTATCGCTCAAAATGCGTGTTGATGCTCTTCATCCAATCCCACAACATGTGACGACCGGCAATTTCAAAACATGTCTCATGGAACAGGTTATCCAGGTCAAAGAAACGGCGCGTTTCGCCATGGTCGAGCGACTCGGACTCGGTAAGAATCTGCTCAAGCCGCTGCTTTTGCTCGGGCGAGGCGGCCGAACAGCATTTAATAAGCACGCTTCTCTCGAGCTTCTCGCGCAAAAAGCAGGCGTTTTCGGCGCGTTCCATGCTGATCTTAGAGACGTAGGTGCCGCTTTTGGGACGCGTTTCCACCAGCTCCTGCTCACGCAGGCGCACAAAGGATTCGCGAATGGGCGTGCGCCCGATTCCCGTCTCCTTTTCCAGACCAATCGCCGAAAGGCGCGTGCCGGGCTTGAGCTCGGCATAGATAATCTTGGAGCGCAATGCGTTGTACGCCTGATCTTGCAAGCTCTGATAATGCTGGTGTTGTTCCATAAAGCCCTCGGATGAAGCTCACGGTTTGTCGAATATCACCACGTAATACTATCGCATCGACACGCCCCAGCTCCCAATCAGTCTTTTTGGGACGGGGTTCTTTTGGCTACCCTGACCCGCAGATCGGCCCCCTTGCCACAAAAGTGGCCTATCTACTACGTTAACACGGATAGCCTCGACCATACCGAAAACCGTGAAAACAAAACCGACGCTCCTATAAGTTGTCAATAGGCAGTTTGCGGGAGCGCTCCCTTCAATTCGCACAGGAGCTCGTAATACCTCCTCTCCAGTTTCGTCGACCGCCGTCTCCCATGTTCCAGGTGACCGAGTGAGGCCGCGGACATGCC
>URTZ01000027.1 GCA_900550825.1 uncultured Collinsella sp.
CGAGGCTGTTCTACTGCGACCCGCGCCGCAGCGACCAGAAGGGCGCCTGCGAGCGCAACCACGTCGAGATCAGGAAGCTGCTGCCCAAGGGCGCCGGGCTCAGGTTCGACCGGCTATCCCCGGCCGACATGGCGCTCGCCATGTCGCACGTGAACTCCGAGCCCCGCGGCGCGCTCGGCTTCTCGACGCCCGCGCGCGCCTTCAGGGCGATGCTCGGGGACGATGCGGCGGCGCTGCTTGACGCCTACGGCGTGGAGGATGTGCCTCTGGCCGAGCTCGACCTGACGCCGGGACTCATCGAGAGGGCGCGCGCAGAGAGGGGCGATGCCCCGCTGGCCTAGCCTGAAGGCAAAACGGAATAGACTGACCGACCGTCCGGCTGAGTCTGGGAAGAGGTGCCGGGCGGAGGGCGGAGCATGGCCACCGGACCCATCGAAACACATCTCCACCGTTCCTTCAACTGGGAAAACGGCGCCCCCGGGGCCCGGATGGGGCCTCGGGGGCGTTCGGCTAGCTGCGGGAACGGCCTGTCCGCCTAATGTGTTCGGCTGAGATCGGAAATCAACCTTGTTCAGACAGATATACTTATTAGATTTTACTTGCGTTCCCGAAGGCGCGGGGATTCTGGGCGAAGATGCACCAGGGCGATCGTTCTATCGAAACAAAGTGCATCAAACGCAAAAAGCCACGTCCGAAGACGTGGCTTTAATTGCGTTGGCGGGAAGTACGGGGCTCGAACCCGCGACCTCCGACGTGACAGGCCGGCGCTCTAACCAAACTGAGCTAACTCCCCAGGCAGACGTTCGCGTTTGTTTCCGCTCGCGTGCGCTGCGGGGATTAGTATACACAGAAGTCTGTCCGGCGCGCAACAACTTTTTTGAAAAAATTTTTCGGTCCCTCCGGGAGGGTCTCCGGGGCCGGCGGGCGCGGGTTGAGTTTGCTGCTCTACAGTCCTGCGCAAGACGGAAAGCACATTAAGTGCTTTCCTTTGCGTGCGGAACTCGCGACAAACTTAACCCCCGCCCTCAGCCCCGGAGACCCTCCCTGCCGTCACATTGTTCAATCAGTTTTGCGAGCGTGCGCCGCTGCGCGGCTAGCCCGCATGCTCCTCGGCGGGGTTGGTCTGATGGATCTTGTTGAACTTCCGCCTTTGGCTCAAATGGAAACGGGGGGACGCATCTGCATCCCCCGTTTTTGTTGTGATTACTCTAGGTCAATAAACTTAGTGCTTAGGATCTTGCCGTCTTTTACTAGCATTCTGGCCATGGTGGGGCCTCGGGTGCCTCTGGGGT
Organism: uncultured Collinsella sp.; assembly: GCA_900550825.1. GTDB lineage: Bacteria > Actinomycetota > Coriobacteriia > Coriobacteriales > Coriobacteriaceae > Collinsella. The sequence continues at coordinate 1,293 of URTZ01000027.1, forward strand.
AGCTGGCGCTGCCCGGGTTGAGAACTAAGCAGCGGCCCACTTGGGCTTCTTTGGTTACGTGGGTGTGGCCGTTGATGGCTACGTCTACGGATCCCACCGGAAGGTCTTCGCGGTAGTGGGCTACGGCGAACTTGAGTCCTTCGTAGGTAAAGAGCGCAAGACGGTCTACATCGGGGCCGTAGTCGCGGTAGTAATCGTTGTTGCCCAGTACGGCCCGCACGGGGGCGATGGTGCATAGGTGCTCGTAGTCCATCTCTGACGTGAGGTCGCCGGCGTGGATAATCAGGTCTGCGCCCTCAAGCTCATCCAGGAGCGCAGGCGAAAGATAGCCGTGGGTGTCCGAGATGATGTCGATACGCTTGGCGCTTGCACTGTTCATGGGATCCCTTCCGCAAAAAACGATTCGGCAGATACATACAAAAAGGCCCCACGGCTCCGCAGACGATGGGTCTACAGGGCTGCGGGGCCAGTGTGCTAGAGACTCAGAGCCTTCTTGAGCGGCACGACGCGGCGGCGCGAAACCGGCACGCGTTCGTCGACGCCCGTAATGCCCAGCTGGATGGCGCCCGAGGGCACCGTCTCCACATCCGTGACGCACGCCAAGTTGACGATATAGCGGCGGTGAACACGGAAGAAGCCAAAGTCGCAGAGCCTGGCCTCAAACTGCGCCAGCGAGGTCGTCGACAAAAAGCGATCATCGACGGTATAGATGCAGGAGTAATCGTCCTTGGCCATGATAAAGCGAATGTCGTCCACGGGAATGAGCACCTTGCGGCCGCCCTTTTCCACCGGGATACGCTCGATGGTCACCTTGCTGTCCGTAACCGGCTTGGTGCGTTGCATGACCTTCTCGATCGCGCGATCCAAGCGAGCTTCCTCGACCGGCTTCATCAGATAATCGACGGCATCCACGTCGAATGCCTCGACCGCATGGTCACTATACGCAGTCACAAACACGATCGCCGGCGGATTTTTGAGCTTATGCAGCGCCTCGGCAAGTTGCAGGCCCGAGGCACCGGGCATCGAGATATCGAGAAACACGACATCCACGCGACTTTCCATAAGCATCTCGATGGCGGAGCGGACGCTCGACGCCTCCGTGATCGTGCCGATCTTGCCCGTTTGCTCGAGCAGGAAGCGAAGCTCCGAGCGAGCCGGCGCCTCATCATCCACAATCATCGCACGCAGCATAGGGATAAAACCTTTCGTCAACTAACTACGCCGGGCATCCGTCGCATGACGTTGAGCCCGTAGCCTTTTATTTTACTCTTGAATGTCGAAGATGCTCTCTGACAAATCAAGATGAAGGAGCACTTTGGTGCCCTTGCCCGGCGCCGATTCGACACGCGTATAGGAGTGCGGCCCATAAAAGCGATGGATGCGCTCCGAAATATTGTGCATGGCCACACCGGCGCCGCCACCCTGGGGAGAGCTGGCGTCGGGACGGGCAGAACGCTCGTCAAACAGTCTGGCGGCGGTACCCTCATCCATGCCCACGCCATTATCGGCCACGGCAATCAAGATTGCATCCTCGCCGTCTTGGTGAACGGTCACGTCGATCCTCAGGGCGTCGTCATCGCCCATACCATGACGTACGGCGTTCTCGACAATCGGCTGGATCACGAACGCCGGCACCAGCGTATCTTCCACGTCCTCGGACACATCGAACGTCGCAAGCACGCGGTCCTCGCCAAAGCGGGCCTTCTCAAAGGTAAGGTAGCGCTTGGTCTGTGCGACCTCGCGCGAGACCGGAATAAGCGATCCCGAGTTGTCGAGCGTGGCACGATAGAACGATGAGAACTCACGAAGCAGTTCGCGGGCCCGCAGCGGGTCGGTGCGCGTAAACGATGCAATGGTGTTCAGCGTGTTGAACAGGAAGTGCGGGTTAATCTGCGCCTGCAGCGCACGCACCTCGGCGCGCGCCGTGAGTTCCTTTTGCACCTCGAGCTCGTGGATGGCGAGCTGTGTGGACAAGATCTCGGCAAAGCCCGAGGCAAGCGCATACTGGGTACGGTCGACGGCGCGCGGGGTCTTGTAGTAGAACTTGAGCGTGCCGACGGTACGATCGCCCACCTTGATGGGGGCGATAATGCCGGCGGGGACTTGGTTGTGCGAGCCGTCCGAGCCCACGACATCCACCATACGGTTGAACGACTGCACGATGCCATGTTCGATAACGTAGCGTGTGGCAAGCGTGTGGATGGGAGTATCGGGCAGCAGTTTTTCCTCAAACTCGCCCGCGCAGGCAAGCACGTTGTCCTCGTCGGTGATGGCCACCGTCATGGCGCGCGTCTCGGGCAAAATGCGCCGGCACACCAAACGCGCCGACTCCTGCGTCAGACCGCCCTTAATGTCCTCGAGCATGGCCGAGGCCACCGAGAGCGTCTCCTCGGTGTACTGGGAGCGCACCGAATCGGGATTGAGCGTCAAAAAGATAAAGATGCACAGAAAGATGCACAGCAGCGCGCAGGCAATCACCGTGGCGATCGGCTCGATACCGGTCACCAAGGCAAAAATAAAGTACACCAGCACGCAAATGGCGCAGGCAACGGCAATGATGCGAAAGATTGATATTGAACTATCGCGCTGGGCGCGGCGGTCGATCATTCGGCCCCCTCCAGGATACTGATCAGTTGTGCGTCACGCCAAAGCCCGTCCATGATCTTGGGCCAAAAGCTCTGGAAACGCAGATAGCTTGCAGCGTTTTGGCGCGCATAGGCCTTTGCCTCGCCGATACCATGGCGCCAGATGCGCAGGTAGCCCTCATGCTCGCGGGTAAACACGCTGCGGACCATAGCGGTCTTGCGCACGCGGTCGTCGAGCTCGCGCGAGATCCACGGACCCGGGTAGGGCATGAGTGATGCCGCCGTAACGGGAATGAGCTCCTTTTGATGCGCGGCGAATGTCAACTTGGCCCGTTCGTAGTACCAACGGTATACATCCTGCATAAAGCGCGGTGAGCGCTTTTCGGACTCCGGAGGCAGATGGCGCACGGTCCACTCGTTATCGAACCACACGTCGTAGCCAAACATGCGCATGTTAAAGAGGTAATCCAAGTCCTCGCCGCGGGTGATAAACGGGTCAAAGGCCACACGCGTAAAGGCGCGGGCGTGCAGGGCCATCAGGCCGCCACACACGTAGTTGGAGCGCGAGATGCGGGTACCCGAGAGCGCCTTTTTCATCCAACGGTTGAACTCGATGCGCTTGGTCCACCAACGATGGCAGATGCCCGCCTTGTCCGTGGGAGCCAGCGGTGAGCCGTCGCGATCGTAGAAATAACCGCTCTTGACCAAGATCGGCAAGCCCTGACGCGTCTGCTGCCCCAACGCATAGGTCGCGCGCTTCATAAAGTCGGCGTCGATGACAGTCTCATCGTCATCCAAAAAGATAACCGCGTCATGCCCCAGCACAGCGGCACAGGCTAGCCCCATGTTGCGGATGGCACCGTAGCCTCGCAGGCTCACGCACTCGCCCGAACCCTTGGGCGCGATCTGAGCAACCCGGTCTGCGATGCGCGAGGCCTGGGTGTTGGTGACAACGGTGACCTTGAGCGTGGGATGCGCGTCGACAATCTCGTGCACGCGCAGCGACACATCGGCTGTGGCAGAAACGGGACAGACCACCAAAAGGATGATGCGCGGGATGCCACGTACCTGCTCAAGCGAGGCCAGGCAGCGGTCGAGTTCGGGATTGTCGGCGTTGAGTCGCGTCGAATGGTCATAGGTGCCAGGGGCGTTTGCGCAAGCGTCATCGCCCGCCCAATACGTTGGAATCACGACTGTGGCGTTCATGCCTTACCCTCCCTGCAACACAAAAACGGGACGCCGCCAAACACAGGCGACGCCCCGCGACCTAGCTGATTCCATCATACCCACTTGGGCAAATCATTGCTCGCAAGTCGCAATGTTTATTGCGGATAACCCCAAAAGAGTACCGTGGACAGGCACAATAGCCGCTCGCTCCTATGCGGCATGCTCTGCCGCCCGAGTCATGCGGGACAGGCGGACCAGCAGCATAAAGCCAACGATCAGCAGCACACCAATGGAAAGGACGCCCAGCGACGGGTTGCCGGTCAGCGAGGTGACGACCGACACCAGGAAGGTGCCCATGACGCTTGCATAACGACCAAAGATGTCAAAGAAGCCGTAGTACTCGTTGGATTTTTCCTTAGGGATAATGCGGCCAAAGTAGCTACGGCTGAGCGCCTGCACGCCGCCCTGGAACAGGCCGACCATAATGGCAAGCACCCAGAATTCGAAGGCGGTCTTTAGGAAGAACGCGGCAAACAGCACAATGCCCATGTAGGCGGCGACGGCCACCAGGATCATGTTGAGCGTGCCCACGCGTCCAGCGAGCTTGCCGTAGATGATGGCAGACGGAAAAGCAACAAACTGCGTAACGAGCAGCGCCAGCACCAACTGCGTCGAATCGATGCCCAAAGCCGAGCCGTAGCTGGTTGCCATGGAAATGACCGTGTGCACGCCGTCGATGTAGAAGAAGAACGCGACCATGTAGACCAGCACGGTCTTGTTGTGGGCGATCTCGCGCATGGTGTGTCCGACCTCGGAGAACACACCGCCCACGATGTGGCCGATGGTGTCCTCGGGACCGCGCTCGCGACCGTACTTTTGCTTATAGGTGCGAATGAGCGGCAGAGTAAAGATGAGCCACCAGGCGCCAGTGATGATAAACGACAGACGCGTTGCCAGCATGGTGGGGACGCCAAGAGCGGGGCCGCCCATGATGAGCGCCAGGCAGATGACGAACGGCACGGTGGAACCGATATAGCCCCAGGCATAGCCCGAGCTGGACACGGCGTCCATGCGCTCGTCGGTGGTAATGTCGGGCAGCATGGCGTCGTAGAACGTCATAGAAGAGTTAAGGCCGATGGTGCACAGCACGTACACGGTCAAAAATGCCATGGCGGACATTGGGATAGCCTGCGCCAGGCAAAGCACCAGGCCCGTGAGGAAGAAGCCCAAGAAGAACTTGATCTTGTTGCCGGCGTAGTCGGCAAGCGCGCCCAGAATGGGCATGAGCATGGCGATGACCAGCGAGGCGATCGTCTGCGCATTGCCCCAGGCGACCACCAGGTCGGCCGAGGAAGCACCGGTATTGATGGCGTTAAAGTAAATGGGCACCACCGAGGTATTGAGCAGCACAAGGGCCGAATTGCCCACATCATACATAACCCAGTTACGCTCGAGCTTGGTGTATTTCATGGACAGGGACCCTTCGTATTCGCCCGATATGCAGTTAGTTCATCGTACCCCAATTGTCCAGAACCGCCGGTAAGGATTCGGCAAAGGGGCACGCACGGGCCCTATTCCTCGCGGTCGAACTCCTCATCGGCATTGAGCACGCGACCGCTGTAGTTGACGTGACTGGTCACGGCATCCATGTCACCGGTCTCGATAAAACGTGCGACCGTGCACTCGTAATCGCCCAGCGCGCGATCAAAGACCTCGGGGAAACTCTCGTTCGAGACCTCGTCGGTAAAGGGATTCTTCCATGTCAGATGGCCCAGGTTACCGGTGCGCTCGGGCAACTCCGTCGTCACGCGATGAGCAAGGCCGTCGAGCAGCGAGTAATCGTGCACCAAGCCCTCAACCAGCGAGATCGCGCGCGTCTTTGCGGAGCCGGCCGGCTCAATCGCGCGGTAAAGTCGCTGCATATTGGCAACGGCAGCACCGTACTCCCCCGCCGGAATGTCAATGCCGTACACGCGTCCGGCAACATAGCTCATCAGCACGCCGGCCACGCGATTGATGCGATCAGTGGTGACGATCTCGCCCGCCGGCGGGTAATCGTCAACCGTAGCGCCATCGCGTTTAAGCTGCAGCATCAGCACATCCAGGTCGCTCTCGATCACGGCATGGACCTGACTGCTCGAATCCTCAAGCTCTGAATCGGACTCGACAATGCCAAACTGCTGCTCATAGACAAAGGGATGAGCGTTGCGGTCGAGCACGTAATGAGACAGCAGGCCCAGCGCAAAGGCACGACCCAAGCTGGCGTCGCGCGGCAGCAGATGCGACACGCCGTCGCGCAGGCACGCGAACTGGCGAGACATGCGCGACCGATGCATGACCTGCGCCAGCAGCGTGCAGTCGGAAACACGCGGTGTCAGAATGTGAAAGAAAAACGGGTCGGGGCCTTGGTTGCCCAAGATAAAGGCAATGCGCTCTTCATCGGACGTGATGACGCCCTGTGGAAGACGGTCGATGCTTTCCTCGCCAAACAGATGATGGGTGATAAGCGCGGGCATAATGATCCTTTCGATTTCATTCGATGCCACCCATTATGCCCACCGCGCGCCCATGCCAAACCTGCGATGGTAAACGACGGCACGCAGACCGTCTACGCAAGCCCCAAGTGTGCTTTAACCTCGGCAGCGCGACGGCGGGACACGGGCACCGTCGAGGTTACGCGATCGAGTCTGAGCTCCATAAGACCCGTGGAACCGATCTCGACATTGTGCACGTCTTCCAAATTGACCAGATAGCTGCGATGAACGCGAATAAAGCCCTCGGAGACCAAGCGACGCTCGAGCGAAGAGATCGACTCATTGATCAGGTACGTTCCCTCGGCGCAGATGGCGTTGCAAAAATCGGCGCGCGCCTCAAAGTAGCAGACGTCTGCGGCGGGAATGAACACCTTTTTGCCCCCGCGGTCCACCGTCAGACGCAAAGGCTGGCGCGGAGCGTGGATAACACGACGGGCACCCAAGGCTGCCTCGATCTTGTCGAGTGCCTTTGACAGGCGTGCGTCCTCGACCGGCTTGACGACATAGTCGACCGCATCGAGGTTATACGCATCGGCGGCAAACTCGGCAAACGCCGTCACAAACACAACCACCGGCGGCGTCTTTAGGTTCTGCAGCGTCTCGGCAAGCTCAATTCCCGAGCGGCCGGGCATCGTGATGTCCAAAAACAACACGTTGGGCTTGTTCGAGAGAATCGACTCCACGGCCTCGGTGACATTGCCCGCCTCGGCAATCTGGCCCACACGCGTATCCTTTTCCAACAGATAGCGTAGCTCAGCCCTAATGGGAGGTTCGTCATCAACCACCAAGATGTTCCAGCCTTCGGACATATGTGCTTCCCCTCTTTTTCTCTCAATCCAACCGCGTGCTACGCCGTCAACGGCGCCGGCTCATGCGGCTCGCCGTTCAGCTCGACGATGACCTGCGTTCCCACGCCCTCCTGGGACTTCACGCGCATGCCGGAATCTTCTCCGTAAAAGAAATGGATGCGCTGAAGCACGTTGAAGAGCGCCAGGCCGCAACCTCGCTTGACGGAGCCGTCGGCGGTAATGCTCTCGGGCTCCTCCAGGCGATGTTGCTCAAACAGATGCGCGCAGACTTCTTCGCTCATACCGATGCCGTCGTCCTCGACGATGATCTCCAAACCGTCATCGGTCTCGAAAGCCCTAACATGAATAGAAAGCGGCTCGGTCTCGCGCTGCGCGTGCTTGATGCAGTTTTCGAGCAACGGCTGCAAGATAAACGGCGGCACCATGCAATCGCGCACCTCAAAGTCGATATCGACCGAGACGCGCAGACGGCCGTCGCCATAACGAGCCTGCATAAGATTGATATAGCGAGTGCCCTGTTCCACCTCGTGCTCGAGCGTTGTGAGGGTATCGGAATCAGAAAGCGTCTGACGGTAGTAGTTGGAGAAGTCGATCAGCAGCGATCGCGCCTTGTCGGGCTCGGTTCGAACGAGCGACACGATGGTGCTGATGGTGTTAAACAGAAAATGAGGATCGACCTGCGATTGCAAGGCGCGCAGCTCCACGCGGGCCGTAAGCTCGTCCTGGCGCTCGAGCTCAAAGCTCGCAAGCTGCGTGGAAATGAGGTCGGCAAAGCCCGAGGCAAGCGCCGTCTGGCGCATATCGATGCTGCTCAGACGGGGATAATACAGCTCGAGCGTGCCCACGCAATGCCCGCGCACGGTAAGCGGTGCGACAATACCGGCGCGCAGGCGCGGAAAGTAGCCACCTGTCTCGGTCGAGGCATCGCGCGAGAACACGCTTTGCTCACCGCTGTTGATCACGTTGAGCGTAGTCCGCAGCACCACCGGGGTGCCCGCGGGGCATTTTGCCGAGTCCTCGCCCCAGCTTGCCAACACCTGCTTGCCGTCGGTAAAGCAGATGGCAGAGGCGATAGTTTCGGACAGGATGATCTTAGAGGCGCCCAGGGCAGCTTCGGGCGTAAGGCCGCGCGACGTGTAGGCGAATATTTTTGAAGCGATGGCGAGCGTGCGGTCGGTTGCGCTCGATGTGAGGTCGTCGGGAACGACAAAGACGTACGAGAAGAAGAAGCACAGCATGACCAAGCCGGCAATGACGACAACGGCCGGAACGGGATTGGGATTATCGGTTAGATCCCAGATGAGCAGCAGGATAAGCAGCGGAACGACAATACCGAGCAAGATGGCTTGAACCACATGCTGAGCGGTACGAAAGACCTTGGTAGAGTTGTAGCTCTTGCCCAGAATCAGCCTATTGAGATCCACCGTCATCTCCTTCTTACCGACGCACCCCATAGCAATAAAGAGGGCCGCAAGCGACCCTCTCCATTGCATTATGCAATCAAATACTGTGTTTTACATCAAGCCATCGATGAACGGTAGCTTAGGCGCTGTACTTGTTTGCCTCGCCGAAGGTGCCGCCCTCGACAATCCAGCCGTCCTTCATGATGACGTCCATGTTGTCGGTGTTGAGCACGTGGATGTCGGCGGCGACGTCACCGTTGACGACCAGCAGGTCGGCGCACTTGCCGGCCTCGATGGAACCGGTCTCGTCCTCGATGTGGCACATCTTGGCACCGTTGAGGGTGGCGCAGGTGATGGTCTCGACCGGAGTGAAGCCGATCTTGTCGACGAACTCGTACATCTCCTCGATGGAGCAAGTGCCGTACGGGGTGACGAAGGAGAAGGAGTCGGAGCCGATCGTCATGACGACGCCGCGCTTCTTGGCCTCGCGCAGGCAGTCGTAGTTGCGCTGCAGCTCCTTCTCGACCAGGGTGCCCTCGTACTTGTCGTGCAGCTCGGGGACGTAGACGGGCGGATAGGTGGCGTACCAGGTGGGCAGGAAGGCGATCGTCGGAGTGAAGAAGGTGCCCTGCTCGGCCATGAGGTCCATGGTGCGCTCATCGATATCGAAGCCGTGGATCAGCTGCTCGCAGCCAAAGCGGACGGAATCGTAGGCAGCGGCGTGGTTGTTGTAGCAGTGGCTCCACACGGGGATGCCGACCATCTTTGCCTCTTCGACCACGGCCTGAATCTCCTCGGAGCAGTAGTGCTGGTCGCGGCCGGAGTCCCAGCGCCAGATGCCGCCACCGGTAGCCCAGATCTTGATGGCATCGGGGTTCTCGCGCAGGCGACGGCGGACGGCCTTGCGCAGATCCCAAGGACCGTCGACCTGATCGCCCCAGGGGTGCGATTCCTTGTTGAGCTCCTGGCTGCAGTGGTGGGAGTCGCCGTGGCCGGCAACGCGGCAGAAGCCAAGGCCGGTGGCCAGAACGCGCGGGCCCTTGAAGACGCCCTTGTCGATGCAGTCACGGATCTGGATACCAAAGCGGCCGATCTCGCAGACGGTGGTGAGGCCGTGGGTGAGGCAGTCGTAGGCCTGCTTGACGGCGACGGCCTGCTTCTCGAGGAGCGGCTGCATGACCCAGTCGGTGTCATCGTCGGTCAAGTTGCCCGAGAAGTGCAGGTGGGTGTCGATCAGGCCGGGAAGGACGGTCTTGCCGGCGGCGTCGATGACCTCAACGCCCTCGGGAAGGTCCTGCATGGCGCCGGCGTACTCGATCTTGCCGTTGTCGTCGACGAGAACGAGGGAGTTCTCGACCGGCTCGGCACCGGTACCGTCGATGAGCTTGCCGCCAACGATTGCATACTTAGTGGACATGGTTCCTCCTTATGGATCCATATAGTGGGCGAGGCCGTGTTGGGTTAAGGCCTCACAAAGCTACCCAAGTGGCGCCGGGTTCGGCGCGCGGAAGAGAGGGTCCCGCGCACCTGATCCGCCCCGGCTCGGCGTTACTTTTTGCGGGAATTGGTGAAAGCCATGAGGGCCAGGCCAATAGCCAACCAGCCGATCACGATGCTCCACTCCACCATGTTGAGGGAGGCGGGAGAGAACGGAATCACAAGCAGGCCGATGATGATGGCGCAGGCAGCGATAGCGAGGGAGATGCCAAACTTGCCACCGGGCACCTCGTAGGGACGAGGCAGGTCGGGCTCGGTGAAGCGCATGCGCAGGCAGGCGAGGGCGACCATGCCGCAGGAGAAGATGAAGGCGAGAGCCGACACGTTGGTCAGAGGGATAAGCATGTTCTTGCCCAGGAACGGACCGACGACGGTGATGACGCCCAGAACAACGCAGGCGAGCTTGGGAGCGCCGGACTTGGGGTCGACCTCGGCGAACTTCTCGGGCAGCTGGCCCTTGCGGCCCATGGCGAGCATGATGCGGCTCGTTGCGCCGTAGAAGGAGTTCATCGGGCCCATGGGTCCAAGCGTGGCGATGACGAGCATGGCCAGGTACAGGAGCATGTTGATGCCCTTGAGACAGGCAAGCGCGGGAACCGGGCTCTTAACAAACTCATGCCAGTCGAGAATGGTACCGAACGAGTAGATGCAGACCATGTAGAAACCGCCGGCGGCCAGCAGGGCCAGGGAGATGATCTTGCCGAACTTGTTCCAGTTGAGGCCCTCGGCTGCTTCCTCAGCCTGCTGAGGAATGGTGTCGAAGCCGGCGTAGAAGAACGGGGTCAGAACCAGGACCGACACGATGCCGGCAAACAGGCTGGTGCTCTCGGTAGCGGCCTTGCCGCCGCCAGCGCCGGTGACCTGGGAGAACACGGGCATGGCGTTGTCCGGCGAGCCGGTGAACAGCGAGACGCCCATGGCGAGCAGCATGCCGCAGAGCAGGGCCTTGGTCAGGAAGGCCTGGAGCTTGGCGGCCGAGCTGGCGCCGCGGAAGTTGAGGAAGATGACGTAGACTGCAAAGCCGAGCGCGATCAGCGTCGGGAACAGGTAGACGTCGGCCCCCAGGATGGTGTAGAGCTTGACGGCGCGCAGCCACTCAAGGCCGGGCAGGCTGCCGAACATCTCGGACACGAGGGTCGAAATGGCGATGGCCTCCCACGGGCACAGGATGCCGTTGCCCAGGGCCAAAAGCCATCCGGTGATGTAGCTCAGTGTACGGCCAAAGCTACGATCGACATACTCGACGATGCCGCCCGAGATGGGGATAGCAGCCGTGAGCTCACCGAAAACAGCTCCGACGGGCACGAGGAAGATTGCACCCAAGAGGAATGCGATCATAGCGGGAACGGGACCGCCGCCCACGACCATCCAGTCGCCGACCTGCAGAACCCAACCGGTACCGATAATGGCACCAAAGCCGATGGTGAAGAAGTTCCAGAGCGAGAGCGTTTTCTTCATGCCGCCGTTATCCTCGACTGCAACTTCTGCGTTCTTGTCCGCCATTGTTCCCCTCCTTTCCTTTTTGACGCCCTTGGCGTCACCCCTTGCGCGGTCCGTTTTGCCGCGCGCTTTTATTCCATGGCTTTAAGATACGGCCTTGGCGCAGCAGCGCCGCTCGCAGCTCGACCGAAGGCAGAACTGCAAAACGAGCGGCGCCATTTTTGGGACGAACGGCGGGAGACGTCATTCGTCTTGGACGCTTTCATCTTGTCTGCTTTTGAAGACCTGTTGCCGTGACGCTTGGCGCGCGGCGCGGCAACGTTCATACCATTTGTCAGGCTTTTGGCGCACATACCCATGTGTCGTGCATCTTTTTATGTAGGATAGACAAGTTACACATGAGGCAAGGTGATTCGAATGGCATACGGATACAATGACGGCGACCAACGGCCACAAAGCGTGCGCCTTGCCGGCCGCACCACGCCAACGCCCAGAAGCACCTCCGACAACGACAACCCGCAGCGCCCCCAAGAGCAGCCCGGGGCTTCTTCGCGGCAGCAAAGCCGTACCGTGCAGCAGTCAGACCGCGTGAGTACGAGCACACGCCAACGCCAGACCGACACATCGCAGCCACGCCGCTACGATCGCCGTAAGACCGACTACTACGTCAAGCGTTCCTTTTCGCGACCTCAACGCGATCGCGGCAATTCCTCCCCTCACCCCGCGTCGCACACCACAAGCCACGCGCTTCCGGCCCGCCGCCTACGCCTTGCGCTTTGCTCCATCGCCGCCTGCCTCGTCTTTGTGTTTTTGGGATCCTGTATCTCCCACGGATCAGCCGGTCTTGAGCCCACTGCCGAGGACAAGCTGCTTAAAGCTCCCGTCGCGCCCGGTTACTCCTTTGCGTTCTCGACCCCACGCTCGCAATGGCAGGCCGGCACCATGCCCCACATCTACCAAATTGACCCCGCATGGTCGGAGCTGCCCTATGCCGGTGGCACTATTCGCGAAAACGCTTGCGGTCCTACCTGCCTCACCATGGTCTATATCTTTAAGACCGGCCATACCGATAAGACGCCGGTCGATATATGCGCACTGGCCGAAGCCGGCAACTACGCCCCCACCGGTGCCACCGAGTGGTCGTTTATGACAGGCGGTGCGTGGCAGCTGGGGCTCAACGGAACACAGCTCTATAACGATCGCGAATCGATTACCCAAGCACTTCGCTCGGGTGCGCCCGTCATCGCCGCAGTGCGCCCCGGTACGTTTACCAACGTAGGCCACTACATCGTGCTCTACGGCATCGACGACGCCAACCAGATTGGCGTCTACGACCCCAACTCGGCCAGCCGCAGCGCCCGCCGCTGGGGCGTCGTAGAGGTCCTCAACGAAGTCGAAGCCATGTGGGCCTACTACTAGTCATTGGGCACTCATTGGGGACAGACTTAAATGAGTACCTGGGAAACTGTGCCCCGCTTTGGACACTCATTGTGGGATGCGCTTTCCGCAGTTGATCGGTGCCACGCATTTAAGTCTGTCCCCAATGACCAGCCCTAGGCTGCCGGCAGGAAAGGAACGTCCCTAAGTGCCGGGTTGAAACAAAAGCCCCGCAGTCGGAGCGGACTGCGGGGCTCATGAAGAGAGGCTAGTTTGTGGGCGCTTTGCCTGGCGCCCACGAGAGAGGCAACAGAGTAGAGACTACTCGTGGATGCGGGTACCGGAGAGGCCAGCCATGGTCTCGGCGGCCTTGTCCAGAGCGCCGATGATGCAGGTGCGGCCCTTGCGGGAACGGGCGAACTTGATGGCAGCGCGGACCTTGGGCTCCATGGAACCCTTGCCGAACTGGCCCTCGTCGGCCAGGCGCTCGGCCTCGTCGGCGGTGAGGTCCTCGAGCTCCTCCTGGTTGGGCTTGCCAAAGTTGATGGCGACATGCTCAACGGCGGTCAGCAGGAACAGAACGTCGGCGTCGCAGTCCTCGGCCAGCAGCTCGCCGCCCAGGTCCTTGTCGATGACGGCGGGAACGCCCTTGTAGCAGCCCTTGTTCTCGTAGTCGCGGACGACGGGAATGCCGCCGCCACCGCAGGCGATGACGATGAACTCGTTGTCGAGCAGGTTAAGGATGGAGTCAGCCTCGACGATCTTCTTGGGATCGGGGGAGGCGACGACGCGACGCCAGCCGCGGCCGGAATCCTCGACGAAGACCTTGGAGGGATCCTCGGCCATGAACTCCTTGGCCTGCTCCTCGGTGTAGAAGGGGCCGATCGGCTTGGTCGGGTTCTTGAACGCGGGATCGTCGGGGTCGCACTCGATCTGGGTGACGACGGTGGCGGCGTGCCAACGCTTATAGCGCTTGTGCATCTCGCGGCCGATGCCCTGCTGCAGGTGATAACCAATGTAGCCCTGGGACATGGCGCCGCACTCGGGCAGCGGCATCTCGGGGGTACCGATGGCATCGTGGGCAGCGGCGAAGGCGTTCTGGATCATGCCGACCTGCGGGCCGTTGCCGTGGGTGATGATGATCTCATTGCCCTGCTCGATGAGACCGAGGAGAGCGTGGGCGGTGTTGCTCACGGCCTCGATCTGCTCGACGGGGTTGTTGCCGAGGGCGTTGCCGCCAAGGGCGACGACAATACGATCGGGCTTGCCAAGAGGCTTAGACATTGCTGGAATCCTTTCTGTAAAAGGCCTACAACCCATTAATAACCCGCGTCCGTGCGATACGCGAGTTTATTAAGGTTTATATTCTCTTTATCGCTCATTTTATTCATTTTGAAAATAGCGGAACGGTGAACGGTCGTTTTTGTCCGCTCAGCGTACAGAACTCCAGCTCAGACATATCTACGTAATTTACGTGCGACTTTATTTAAATGAAGCGAGGATTATGTCGGATTATGCAAACTACATCTCTGCTAAACACAAAACGGACAGCGCAATATCTTACTCGCGCTATACGAGATTCTATGCACTTATAAGTCGAGTATGCACCCCTGCAAAAACAAGGGGCTTTTCATCCAGCAAAAGGAATAAAGAAGCGCTCCGAAAAGGCGGCAACAACCACGCCCCCATCCATCCCCAAAGTGGCGCGAGGTTTCGCGGCAAAGCCGCGAAACAGCGAAAGGGACGGAATACCCGGCCAACTACGTCCTTCATCCGCCCACACAATCCAAGGACGTAGTCGTAGCAGGATCTGAGGGCTGACCTTCGCGGACGTCCTCGGACATGAAAGAACCCCCGC